>JADMJQ010000015.1:0-3190 GCA_018780415.1 Roseateles sp.
TGCGGTCGTGGATGTAGGGAATGACGTTGTCCATCACGCTTTGCATGATGCCCAGTGGGCCGCCGGTCAGCACCGCGCGCTCGTAGTCGAGGCCGCTCATCAAGACCTTGGCGCCGCCGTTCAGCGTGCCCAGCACGTTTTCGGCCGGCACCTCAACGTTTTGGAACACCAACTCGCCGGTATGGCTGCCGCGCATGCCCAGCTTGTCGAGCTTTTGCGCCACGCTGAAGCCCGGCATCCCTTTTTCGATCAAAAAGGCGGTGACGCCACGTGCGCCCAGCTCGGGTTCGGACTTGGCGTAGACCACCAGGGTGTCGGCGTCGGGGCCGTTGGTGATCCACATCTTGCTGCCGTTGAGCAAAAAGTAGCCGCCCTTGTCTTCTGCGCGCAGCTTCATGCTCAAGACATCGGAGCCGGCACCCGGCTCACTCATCGCCAGCGCGCCGACATGCTCGCCGCTGATCAGCTTGGGCAGGTATTTGGCTTTTTGCGCGGCATTGCCATTGCGCTTGATCTGGTTCACGCACAGATTGCTGTGCGCGCCGTAGCTCAGGCCGACCGAGGCGCTGGCCCGGCTGATCTCTTCCATCGCGATCATGTGGGCGAGGTAACCCATATTCGCACCGCCGTATTCCTCGCCGACGGTGATGCCCAGCACGCCCAGATCACCCATCTTGCGCCACAGATCCATCGGAAACTGGTCGGAATGATCGATCTCGGCCGCGCGTGGCGCGATCTCCGCCTGCGCGAAGTCACGCACCGCATCGCGCAGCGCGTCGATGTCTTCACCAAGTTGGAAATTCAGGCCGGGCAAGTTCATAGCGTCTCCAGGATTGTTTGGCGCCGGCCATGGTAAGGCCGAATCAGCATCTTTTTTCAGTTGACGCTTACGTAAACGTCAACCAGCAAATTCTAATTCAATGCCAAGCTTCCAACAGACGCCGGATCAGCGGATGGGCCACCTTTTTGTCCGCCCCGATGGCGAAGAAGTTCTCCTGCACGCCCTCGCAATCGCCAACGCGGCGCAGGTCATAACGCGAGATCAGCTTGTCCTGCACCAGCTCGGTGGCCGGGAACACACCCATGCCGCCGCCGCCAAAAGTGGCCAGCAAGGCACTGTCCTCGAACTCGCCGACGATATGGGGCTGCACGCCTATGCGCTCGAACCATTGGTCGATGCGAGCCCGCACCGCCGAATGGGTGGTCGGCAGCAAGACCGGCACGCTCGCCAGCGAGCGTGGAAAGTCGGCCAGCGCCTGCTCATAAAAAGCCTCCGGCGCATACCAAGCCATGGGTGAGGCGCCGAGCGAATGGCTGTAGACCTTCAAATTCGGATTGGCGGGCGCGGCCCGATCGGCCAGCACCACATCCAGCCGGTGCAAGGCCAGCTCGCTCAGCAAACCCTCGAACTGATCCTCATGGCAGAGCAGGCGCAGGCCCGCCTCCGCCATCACCGGCAGCAACAAGCGCCGCACCGCCAGCTTGGGCAGGCCGTTCGAGATGCCAATAGTCAGGCGCACGGTCGGCGTGCTGGCGGTGTCGCGCACCAGCGCGGGAAGCTGCTCGCCCAACTGAAAAATCTGCTCGGCCTGGCGCAGCGCCACTTGGCCTGCCTCGGTCAACACCAGGCCGCGCCCGGCCGGCTTCAGCAGCGAATAGCCGAGCGCGCGCTCCAACTCGCGCACCTGGGTGCTGACGGTTTGCACCGCCATGCCCAGGCGGTCCGCCGCCTTTGATACCCCGCCCTCCTTGGCCACCACCCAGAAGTAGTAAAGATGCTTGTAGCTGTAGCTGAGGCTCATCGCAGCGGCCCTTGAGTAAACATGTTTTTTAGAAGAATTGATAACTGATTATCTGCTTTTTCAATTGCTTGACCCGGCCTATTCTGCAAGCACTTTCACGCTTCCGGGAGTTCCGATATGCAAGTCCATTTCGAATCCAAAGATGCCGACGCGCTGGCGCTGCGCGAAATTGCCACCGAGCGCTTGCGATTTGCCATGCGCCGCGTCGCCTTGAACGTACCCCTTGCTCGCGTACAGCTGAGCGATGTCAACGGCCCGCGCGGCGGCATCGACAAGCGCTGCACACTGGAATTGCGTACACACGGCGCTGGCACGCTGGTGATCGTGGCCACGGCACGAGCCTGGCGCGCCGCATTTGAGGCCGCCCTGACGCGTGCCGCTCATGCCTTGGTCAAGGCCTGGCAGCGTGGCCGCAGCCACCCGCGCGGCGACAAGCGGCTGCAGCAAGTGACTGCCGCATCCATCGAGCGCTGAACCGATCAACCCCTTATCAAGTGAAAGAACACCCCATCATGGAAACCGTCAACAAAACCTACGCCAGCCCTGCCGTCATTGACAGCATCGAACACCACAGCGGCAGCCGCGAGCAATCCGCCGTCAGCAGCCCGGCCACCGCCCGTGTGCTGCGCAATACCTACGCCCTGCTCTCGATGACGCTGCTGTTCAGCGCCGCCGTCGCGGCCGCCGGGGTCGCCATGAAGCTGCCGGCCCCAGGACTGATCTTGACGCTCGGCGCCACCTTTGGCTTGCTGTTTGCGATTCACAAGCTGCAAAACAGCGGCTGGGCCATCCCCGCCGTGTTCGCCCTGACCGGCTTCATGGGCTACAGCCTGGGCCCGGTCTTGGCCAAGTCACTGGCCGTGCCCGGCGGCGCGCAGACCATCATGTTGGCCTTGGCCGCGACGGGCGCCACCTTCTTGGCCCTGTCGTCCTATGTGCTGACGACCAAGAAGGACTTCTCCTTCATGGGCGGTTTTCTGTTCGCCGGCATGGTGATCGCGCTACTGGCCGGCTTGGGCGCCGTCTTTCTGCAAATCCCGGCGCTGGGCCTGGCGGTATCTGCCATGGTGGCCTTGATGTCGGCCGGCCTGATCTTGTTTGAGACCAGCCGCATCGTCAACGGCGGCGAGACCAACTATGTGCTCGCCACCGTCGGTCTGTTTGTCTCCATCTTCAATCTGTTCACCAGCTTGTTGGCCTTGTTCGGCTTCGGCGGTTCGGACGATTGAACCCGCTCGCCAGAAACCCTCCACATCAAGCCGAGAGAACACCATGAAATGCCCCCGTTGCCCCGCAAGCACTTTGGCGATGAGTGAACGCCAAGGGATCGAAATCGACTACTGCCCCGACTGCCGAGGCCTCTGGCTGGACCGCGGCGAGCTCGACAA
>JADMJQ010000015.1:3200-11319 GCA_018780415.1 Roseateles sp.
GCCCAGGCTCAGGCCCCTGCTGCAGCGCCGAATCAACACCGAAGCCACGGACACAGCGACTTCGCAGACTCCGACTACCCGCAAGCGCAGAACCGCCATGGCAACCAAGGCCATCAGGGCCAATACAGCCAGCCCCAGCGACGCAGGAAGTCTTGGCTCAGCGACTTCTTCGACTGAGCTCAGGACAAAACTCACCAAGCAGTAAAGGAGTTCATATGAACGGAATCGCCCTCGGCCTGGCAGTTTTGGCTGCCAGTGTTTTGTACATTGCCTATGTCGAGTTCAGGGCCGAGAACCGCCGCGATGCCAGCCTGCTGGCCGGCTTCGGAGGTTCCGGCGCGCTGGCCAGCGCCAGCGCCTACCTGCTCTGAATCGGCGCGCCAAAGAATCACACTGAAACCCCGCTATGTTGCTGACCGTCCTTGAGCAATGGCGTCTTCACCATGCGCTCTGTGCGCCTGCGCCCAACTTGCAGCACGCCGCAGGCCGCGGAGTTGATGCAATGACGCCGATAGAGCTCAGCTTTTGACCGCCGCACTGTCCGCGCGCCTGCGCAGCGCCGCGCTCACCCTGCCCGCCGAAGGCGTCAGTTTGCAGCAACTGGCAGCCGCCCATGGCCCGGCCGCACAGGGCACCTTGATGATTTTGTTGGCCGCCCCCTGTTTGCTGCCGGTGCCGGGCGTGGGGTCGGTGCTGGGGCTGGGCTTGTTGGCGATGGCGATGGCCTTGTGGCGGGGCAATTCAGCCGAATCTGGCGGGCTGCCAAGGCGAGTTGCTGAGTTCAATCTGCCCAGCCTGTGGGCAGCTCGGGTGCTGCGACTGCTGGCGCGCTTTTACGCAACATCGGGCCGCCTGACACGACCTCGCCTGCAGTCTCTATCCGATGGGTCAAGCCAGCGCTGGCTGGCCGCCAAGGCCGGCACGATGGCAGCGCTGATCGTGCTGCCCATCCCTCTGGGTAACCTCTTTCCCGCCCTGGCCTTGATGCTGCTGGGCTTGGGCCTGGTGGCGCGCGACGGCGTCGCGATCTTGGCGGGCATGTTGATGGCCGTCATTTCGATTCTGTTCAGCGTCGCGGTCGTCTGCGCGGCCTGGCTTTGGGGTATAGAGCTGTTCACATTGGCGCAGCAAATACCCATATGGCTCACCGGTCGGCTTTAGTTCAACGCCTATCCAAGCCTGCATCCGGGACAGAAAGAACACCAGGTGATGCAGAGCTTGGGACTGAAGGGTGGCCTTGCGATGGCAGAGTCAGGCTAACGCACGAAGAGAGCGGCAGCCTAGCGCCAGCCGCCCTTGTTGATCGACTGCGCCTTGGGAGCGCCATCAGAGAAAGCGCTCCAGCAGCTTCTTCGACGGCCGGTCCAAAGCGAAGCGGTCCTGCACCATCAGCTGCAGGCCGTGGCTGCTGGCGATCAAGAGCCGGCCATCGGGCAAGCGGCGGATGTCCTCTTCTGTCTTCAAGATGAAGATCGTCTCGCCCTGGTCCGTCTCGACCGTCCATTGGCTGGGCGTGGAGAAGGTCGAGACCGCCGTGATGCGCTGAATCGTCGGCATGAAGTCGCGACTGGCCAACTCAGCCGACAGCAGCTCACGCTCGGCCGCCGGCAATGCCGCCAGATCCTCAATCCAGGCCAGCTCATGGCCGTCGCTGCCGATCAGGGACACGCCCTCGTCCGGCGCCGAGATCGGGTGGGCGCGCACCACGCTGATGTCGCCGTGTTCGCGGCCCTGGGCATCGGTCAGCAAGAGTCGGCCGAAGGCGTTGCGGGACAGGTTCAAATTGGGGCTCATGCTCATCTCACTATTGCGCCGTGTGTGCATTCAGATTCGGCGGCAGCATAGGTAAAACCTGCTCGCTGTCGGTGTCGACCCGCCGCACCTGCGCCTCATACAGCCTCCAGTAGGCACCGCGCTTCTCCATCAAGGCGTCATGCGGGCCTTCTTCGACCACCTGGCCACGGTCCATCACCACCAGCCGATCGGCCTTGCGCAGCGTCGACAAACGGTGGGCAATGGCGATCGTTGTGCGGCCCTTGACCAGGTTGTCGAGCGCCTTCTGGATCTCTTTCTCGGTCTCGGTGTCGACCGAGGACGTGGCCTCGTCGAGGATCAGGATGCGTGGGTCGATCAGCAGCGCGCGGGCAATCGAGATGCGCTGGCGCTCGCCGCCGCTCAGGCCCTGGCCACGCTCACCGACCAGCGAGTCATAGCCCTGCGGCAAGCGCAGGATGAACTCATGCGCATGGGCGGCGCGGGCGGCGCTGACGATCTCAGCCCGGGTCGCCTCGGGCTTGCCATAGGCGATGTTCTCGGCGATGGTGCCGAAGAACAGGAACGGCTCCTGCAAAACCAGGCCGATATGGCGGCGGTAATCGGCCACGCCGATGCGGCGCAAGTCGATGCCGTCAACGCGGATACCGCCTTCGGTGACGTCATAAAAACGGCAGATCAAATTGACCAAGGTGCTCTTGCCCGAGCCGCTGTGGCCGACCAGGCCAATCATCTCGCCCGGTTTGATGTCCAGCGAGAGGCCGCGAATCACCGCCCGGTTGCCATAGCGAAAGCCAATGTCCTGGATCTGGATGCCACCCTTGCAGTTCTGCAAAGGCACGGGGTTGACCGGCTCGGGCACATTGGAATGATGATCAAGAATGTCGAAAATTCGCTTGGCGCCGGCGGCCGCTTTCTGCGTCACCGAAACGATGCGGCTCATCGAATCCATGCGGCCGTAAAAGCGCCCGATATAGGCGATGAAGGCGGTCAAGATACCGACCGTGATCTCCTGCTTGGACACCAAGTAGATACCGAAGGCCCAGACCACCAGCAGGCCGAACTCGGTCAACAACGACACCGTCGGACCGAACAAGCTCCAGGTCTTGTTCAGCTTGTCATTGATCTTGAGGTTGTTCGCATTGGCCTCCCGAAAGCGCTGCGCCTCACGCTTTTCTTGCGCAAAGGCCTTGACCACGCGCACGCCGGGGATGGTGTCGGCCAGCACCGAGGTGACTTCGCCCCAGACCCGGTCGATCTTCTCGAAGCCGGTGCGCAGGCGGTCGCGCACCAAATGGATCATCCAGGAGATGAAGGGCAGCGGCACCAAGGTGACCAGCGCCAGCCAGGGATTGATCGAGAACAGAATCGTCGCCGTCATCAACAGCATCAAAACATCGGTGATGAAGTCCAGCGCGTGCAGGGACAAAAACACGCTGATGCGGTCGGTCTCGGAGCCGATGCGCGACATCAAATCACCGGTGCGCTTATTGCCAAAATACTCCAGCGACAGACTGAGCAAATGCTCGAAGGTGGCGGTACGCAGGTCGGCGGCGATGCGCTCCGAGGCCAGCGCCAGGATATAGGTCTTGGCCCAGCCCAGCAGCCAAGACACCAGCGACGCACCAAACAGCCCGCTCAGAATCAGTGCGACCAAATAGGGGTCGATCTGATGGCCGGCCTGGAAGGGGATCAAGACCCGGTCCATCAGCGGGATGCTCAGGTACGGTGCGACCAGGGTCGCGCCGGTGGAGCCCAACATCAGCAAAAAACCCAGCAAGAGCTGGCCCTGATAGGGCTTGGCGAAGCGGGCCAGGCGCAGCAGCACCCAGGTGGAAGGCGGCTGGTGCAGCTCGCGCGCGCAAGCCGGGCATTCCTCGCTGTCCGGCGGCAGCGGCGCTTGGCAGCTGGGGCAGTATTCGGTTTCAGCCGCCTCCTCGCTCGGCGCATGCGCCAAGGCCGCACCGGCCTCGATGCGGCGGGTGAACAAATCCTGCCAGCGCTGCGCTGGCAGATTCATCTCCAAGGTGAAGCGCCACAGCGCCAGTCGCCGCTCGGCATTCAGCAACTCCAGCGAGCCTACGCCGGCGTGATCCGAAATCTGCATACGCAAATCGGCCGTCAGCGCCCAGTCCGACCATTGCGCCGTGGCCGGGTCCCAGGCCAGCAAGCGCCTATCGGTCAAGACCAAAAGCCCGCGCGCAAAGCGGGTTTGCGAATCCAGGTCAACCTCCAACGGCGCCACGACGTTCTCATGCGGCATTAATCGCGCTTGGAGCTCGGTCCAACGTGGGTGCTGCAAGGACACTTCAACTGACATGTGATGACGCAATCTATTTATGGGCCGGCCGCCTCAAATGGGCCGCCCGCAAGGTCTGACCCCGGATTTTCACTCATCAACAAGCGATTACCGCCGAATTCAAGCGTATTGCTGTCGGCACCGTGGCCAATCGTTGCGTTAGTGACACCCGAAACGACACACGCAGCGTCGCTCGAAACCGCCCTCAACTGAGCGCACAATTGCGCCAGTCAAAAAATCCCTCCCCCATGCTTTCGGCCCTGAACGGCCCCCAACCTCCCCGCCACACATGAGCAAGAAAGAAGATATCAAGCTGCTGCGCATCAACTATTTGCGCGGCCCCAATATGTGGACCTACCGTCCCGTTTTGGAGGTCTGGCTGGATCTGGGCGAGTTGGAAGATTGGCCGACCAATCTGCTCGACGGTTTCACCGAGCGCCTGACCAAGGCCTTGCCGGCGCTGATCGAACACCACTGCGGCGTCGGCGAGCGCGGCGGCTTTTTGCAGCGTCTGGTCGAGGGCACCTGGTGCGGCCATGTGCTGGAGCACATCGTCATCGAATTGCTGAATCTATCGGGCATGCCGACCGGCTTCGGCCAGACCCGCTCGACCAGCCAGCGCGGCGTCTACCGCATGGTGTTCCGTGCCCGCGACGAGCATGTGGCCCGCAGCGCCCTGGCCGAGGGTCATGCCTTGCTGATGGCCACCATCAATGACGAGGCTTTTGACGTCAATGCGGCCGTCGCGCGGGTGCGCGACAAGCTCGACGACTGCTATCTCGGCCCGTCGACGGCAGCCATCGTCGCCGCCGCCACCGACCGGCGCATCCCGCATATCCGCCTGAACGACGGCAATCTGGTGCAGCTGGGCCACGGCGCCCGCCAGCGCCGCATCTGGACGGCCGAGACCGACATGACCAGCGCCATCGCCGAAGGCATCGCCGGCGACAAGGACCTGACCAAATCGCTGCTGAAGGCCGTCGGCGTGCCGGTGCCCGAGGGCGTGGCCGTCAAAACCGCCGAAGCCGCCTGGGAAGCGGCCGAGGACCTCGGCCTGCCGGTCGTCGTCAAACCGTCGGACGGCAACCATGGCCGCGGCGTCACGCTGGATCTGAAGACCCGCCCCGATGTGATGGCGGCCTTTGCCTTGGCCGAACAGCATGGCAGCGAGGTGCTGGTCGAGCGCTACATCCCCGGCAATGAGCACCGCCTGCTGGTGGTGGGCGGGCGAGTCGTGGCGGCCGCGCGCGGCGAGGTGGCCTACGTGACCGGCGACGGCGTGCAAAACGTCATTCAGTTGATCGACTCGCAGATCAACAACGACCCGCGCCGCGGTTTGACGGAAGAGTTCCCGCTCAACCGCATCAATGTGCTGGAAGACTCGGTGATCGCGCTCGACTTGGAACGCCAAGGCCTGAAGGTCGACGGCGTGCCCGAAGCCGGTCGCCAGGTGATGATTCAGCGCAATGGCAATGTGTCGATTGACTGCACCGACGAGGTCCACCCCGATGTCGCCCATGCCGTCAGCCTGGCTGCGCGTGTGATCGGCCTGGACATCGCCGGTGTTGACCTGGTGGCGGAGAACATAGCCCGACCACTTGCCGAACAAGGCGGCGCGATTGTTGAGGTCAACGCAGGGCCCGGCCTGTTGATGCATCTGAAGCCGGCCGAGGGCATGCCCCAGCCGGTCGGCAAGGCCATCATTGACCATCTGTTCGCCGAGGACGAGAGCGGCCGCATCCCCATCGTCGGTGTGGCCGGTTCGCGCGGCACCCATACGATTGCACGCCTGGTTGCCTGGCTCTTGCACTTGAACGGCCGCCATGTGGGCCTGGCTTGCCGCAACGGTTTGTTCCTGGGCACGCGCCGGGTCGAGCGCAAGAGCAGCGTGCGCTGGGACGCCGCACACCGCCTGTTGATGAACCGCGGCGTCGACGCGGTGGTGATCGAGAACAGCGCCGAGGCGATTTTGCGCGACGGTCTGTCCTATGACCGCTGCTTGGTCGGTCTGGTCACCGATATGGGCGGCATCGAGGCCTTGGCCGAGTTCGACGTGATGAACCCGGACCAGCTCTACAAGGTCTTGCGCACACAGGTCGATGTGGTGCTGGGTGAAGGCGCGGCCGTGCTCAACGCCGCCGAGCCGCTGCTGGTCGAAATGAGTGATTTGTGCGACGGCGAGGTCGTGTTGTACGCCTTGGACGCCGGCCTGCCGGCCTTGGCCGAGCACCGCGCCCAGGGCGGGCGGGCGGTCTTTTTGCAAGGCGGTGCGGCCGTGTTGGCGCATGGCCAGTCCGAGACCGTGGGCGCCAATGTCGACGCCTTGTTGCGCCGCTTTGCCGCTGCCGACTCGGCCAGCGAGGCAGAGATTGATGCCGCCACCGTGTTGGGCGCCGTCGCCACGGCCTGGGCCCTGAACATTTCGCCCGAGTTGATCTCGGCCGGTCTGGATACCTTTGTGCCCGATCTTGCGGCCTGAGTTGATCCCCACATAAACCAATAAAGCATCGAGGAAGAGCACATGGAAGTCTCTCGCACCCGCGCCCTGCGCGGCCCGAATATGTGGAGCCGCCACACCGCCATTGAAGCCGTTGTGCATTGCAGCCCGGCCGAGCAGTCACTCGCCGATATGCCTGACTTTGAGGCCCGCTTGCGCGCACTCTTCCCCAGCATCGGCGCCCTGCGGCCGGCCAGCGCCACGCGCACACCGATCTCGCTCGCCCATGTGCTGGAGCAGGCCACGCTGGCCTTGCAGGCGCAGGCCGGTTGCCCGGTCACTTTCAGCCAGACCCATGTCACTTCGGAAGCCGGCAGCTACCAGGTGGTGGTTGAGTACAGCGAAGAAGACGTCGGCCGGCTGGCCTTTGAGGAGGCCTGCAAGCTGGTCGCCGCGGCCCGCGACGGCGGCAGCTTTGATGCCGACGCGACGCTGGCGCGGCTGCGCGAGCTGGACGAAGACGTGCGCCTGGGCCCCTCGACCGGCTCCATCGTCAACGCGGCGCTGGCGCGCGGCGTGCCCTATCGCCGCCTGACCCAGGGCAGCCTGGTGCAGTTCGGCTGGGGCGCCAAACAGCGCCGCATCTGGGCGGCCGAGGTCGACGCGACCAGCGCCGTCAGCGAGTCGATCGCGCAGGACAAGGATTTGTCCAAGCGCCTGCTGCAATCGGCCGGCGTGCCGGTGCCGATCGGCGCCCCGGTCGACTCGGTCGACGAGGCCTGGGCCGTGGCCGAGGAGATCGGCTTGCCGGTGGTTGTCAAACCACTCGACGGCAACCAGGGCAAGGGCGTGACGGTCAATGTCGTCACCCGCGCGCATATGGAAATCGCCTACAAGGCCGCCGAAGACATCGGCCAGGTGATGGTGGAGAAGTTTCTGCCCGGTAGCGATTACCGGCTGCTGGTGGTGGGCGACAAGCTGATCGCCGCCGCCCGCCGCGACCCGCCGCATGTGATCGGCGACGGCAAGCTGACCGTCAAGCAACTGGTCGACAAGGTCAACGCCGACCCCAAGCGCGGTGACGGCCACGCCACCTCGCTGACCAAGATCCGCTTCGACGACATCGCCGTCGCGCGCCTGGTGCAGCAAGACCTGACCCCCGAGTCGGTGCCGCCCAAGGGCCAGCGCGTGATTCTGCGCAATAACGCCAATCTGTCCACCGGCGGCACCGCCACCGATGTCACCGATGACGTCCACCCCGAGGTGGCGGCGCGCGCGATTGCCGCCGCACAAGTGGTCGGACTGCATGTCTGCGGCGTCGACGTGGTGGCCGAGAGCGTTCTGCGGCCGCTGGAGGAAATCAACGGTGGCGTCGTCGAGGTCAATGCCGCACCGGGCTTGCGCATGCATCTGAGCCCCAGCTACGGCAAGGGCCGCAATGTCGGCGAGGCCATCATTTCCCACCTCTTCGGCCACGGTCACAAGAGTGAAGACGGCCGCATCCCGGTGGTCGCCGTCACCGGCACCAATGGCAAGACCACCACCTCGCGCCTGATCGCCCATTTGTTCGCGACCTGCGGTCTCAAGGTTGGCATGACCAATACCGACGG
>JADMJQ010000015.1:11329-12339 GCA_018780415.1 Roseateles sp.
TATGTAGACGGCCGCCAGATCGACAGCGGCGATTGCTCGGGGCCGAAGAGCGCGCGCAATGTGCTGATGCACCCGGATGTCGAAGCGGCGGTGTTTGAAACCGCGCGTGGCGGCGTGCTGCGTGAAGGCCTGGGCTTCGATCGCTGCCAGGTCGCCGTCGTCACCAACCTCGGTGCCGGTGACCATCTGGGCATGAACTTCCTCAACACGGTGGATGAGCTGGCCTTGGTCAAGCGCGTGATCGTGCAGAACGTGGCTCCCAGCGGCTATGCGGTGCTGAACGCGGCCGACCCGGTGGTGGCGCAGATGGCGGCGGCCTGCCCAGGCCAGATCATCTTTTTTGCCAGCGACCGCCACCACCCGCTGATGGCGACGCACCGCGCCCAGGGCAAGCGCTGCGTCTACATCGACGGCGATATGCTGGTGGCCGCCCAAGGCTCATGGCGCGAGAACATTGCGCTGCGTGACATCCCGATCACTCGCAATGGCGCGATCGGTTTCCAGATCGAAAACGCGATGGCCTCGGTTGCCGCCGCCTGGGGCATTGGTCTGGACTGGGACACCGTGCGCCGTGGCCTGGCCAGCTTTGCCAATGACGCCGACAACGCGCCGGGCCGCTTCAATGTGATGGACTACCGCGGCGCCACCGTGATCGCCGACTACGGCCATAACGCTGATGCGATGCGGGCCCTGGTCGCGGCGGTGACGGCCCTGCCGGGCAAACGCCGCTCGGTTGTGATCAGCGGCGCCGGCGACAGACGCGACGAAGACATCCGCGAGCAAACCGTCATCTTGGGCGCAGCCTTTGATGATGTGCTCTTGTTCGAAGATGCCTGCCAGCGCGGCCGCGCCGACGGCGAGGTGCTGGCCCTGCTGCGCGACGGCCTGGTTGGTGCCGAGCGCACCACCTTCATCGACGAGATTCGCGGCGAGTTTGTCGCCATCGACAAGGCCTTGGCGCGGCTACAGCCGGGGGATTTGTGCCTTGTGCTGGTGGATCAGGTTGAGGA
>JADMJQ010000015.1:12349-14927 GCA_018780415.1 Roseateles sp.
AGCGGATCGCCGAGGGCTGAAAGACCGGCCGACCGCAATAAAAAAGGCGCTGAGTTCAGCGCCTTTTTTTGTTCATCCCCGGCAATCAACCGCCCGCCACCACCCCATGCGCCTGCTGATCGGCGTGATAGCTGGAGCGCACCATCGCGCCCACGGCGGCGTGGCTGAAGCCCATTTTGTAGGCTTCTGCTTCGAACATCTTGAAGGTGTCCGGGTGCACATAACGGCGCACCGGCAGATGGTGGCCGCTCGGCGCCAAGTACTGGCCTATGGTCAACATGTCGATATTGTGGGCGCGCATATCGCGCATCACCTGCAGGATTTCTTCGTCGGTTTCGCCCAGGCCCACCATGATGCCGCTCTTGGTCGGCACGCCGGGCACGGCCGCCTTGAAGTTCTTCAGCAGGTCGAGGCTGAACTGATAGTCGGAACCCGGGCGCGCTTCCTTGTACAGGCGCGGCGTAGTTTCCAGATTGTGGTTCATCACGTCCGGCGGCGCGGCCTTGAGGATGTCCAGCGCGCGGTCGGCGCGGCCGCGGAAATCGGGCACCAGCACTTCGATTTGCGTAGCCGGGCTGAGCTCACGCACCTGGCGTATGCACTCGGCGAAATGGCCGGCGCCGCCGTCGCGCAAGTCATCGCGGTCAACGCTGGTGATGACCACGTACTTGAGCTTCAAGGCGGCAATCGTCTTGGCCAGATTGAGCGGCTCGTCGGCATCCAGCGGGTCGGGCCGGCCATGGCCGACGTCGCAGAACGGGCAGCGCCGCGTGCATTTGTCGCCCATGATCATGAAGGTGGCCGTGCCTTTGCCGAAGCATTCACCGATGTTCGGGCAGGACGCTTCTTCGCAGACGGTGTGCAGCTTGTGCTCGCGCAGAATTTGCTTGATCTCGTAGAAGCGGGTCGAAGGCGAGCCGGCCTTGACACGGATCCATTCGGGCTTTTTCAACATCTCGGCCGGCACGATCTTGATCGGAATCCGGGCGGTCTTGGCCTGCGCCTTTTGCTTGGCGCTGGCGTCGTACGCCTCGCCCGTCTTCGCTTCGTGAGTGATGTTCTCGGTCGCCATGCCAGCCAGACTCCATGCTTGTTCAGCGCTCCAGCTGGGCTTGTAGCCGCTCCCCGAAGCGCGCGGCCACCGTGGGCCAATCCGCAAAAACCCCAAGTGTAACGAGGTCCACCGTGGCAAGGCCTGCGTAACCGCAAGGGTTGATGCCGGCAAAGGGCTGCAAATCCATGGCCACATTCAGCGCCACGCCGTGGTAGGTGCACTGACGGCTGACCTTGATGCCGAGCGCCGCGACCTTGCCCAAGCCAGCGAATGGATTGAGCGGGTCAGCCGGCCCGGTCAGCGCCGCATGGGCTTGCGGGTCATCTAGGCGCACATAGATGCCTGGCGCGCCAGCGACGCGGTGGCCGGTGATGCCGTAGGCGTCAAGCGTTTGGATCACCGCCGTCTCCAGCCGGAACACATACTCACGTACAAAGTAGCCGAGCCGCTGCAGATTGAGCAAAGGGTAGGCAACCACTTGGCCGGGGCCGTGATAGGTGACCTGGCCGCCGCGGTTGGTCTGCACCACCGGGATACCGCCGGCGGCCAACACATGGTCGGCGCGACCGGCCAGGCCTTGGGTGTAGGTGGGTGGATGCTCGCAGAGCCAAAGCTCGTCGGCGCTGTCGGGGCCGCGCTTTTCAGTGAATTCGCGCATCGCTTGCACGGTGGTCTCGTAGTCGACCAGACCCAAATTTTTCACAACAATCATGCCCGAATAGTAGCGCCAGGCTGTAAGGCCGGTGGCCAGCGAGGCGACACAGAATGCGTTAGCGTCTACCCATCACCTCCGAGGAAACCCATGGCCCGACTCCGTCCAAGCTTTGTCTTTGCAGCCGCCGTTCTATTGCTCAGCACGCGGGCCATGGCCGGGCCGCTGGAACTCGCCGTCGAAGCCTATGAGGCCGGCGATCTGACAACGGCGGCGCGCAGCTTCAGCGCGTTGTCGGCCAAACGGGTTCCCTTGGCCGACTACAACCTGGCCATGATGCATTTGCGCGGCGAGCTGCCCAAGCCCAATCCGCGCGAGGCCAAGCGATTGCTGGAACGTGCCGCCGGCCATGGCCTGGTGCGAGCCGAGTTGGCCCTGGGCCAGCTCTACGAACAAGGCGCTTTGGGCAAACCCGACCTGGCCAGCTCAACGGTCTGGTATGCGCGCGCGGCCGAGCATGGCAGCGCGGACGCGCAGGTGGCGCTGGCCACCGCCTATTACCTGGGGCGCGGGGCAACTCTGGATATGAAGCAGGCCGCGCATTGGTTCCGCGCAGCGGCCAACGGCGGCGACGTCGGCGCGCAGTACCTGCTCGCCTCGATGTACGAGACCGGCCTGGGCCTGCCGGCGGACTTACGCTTGGCGCGCTATTGGTACGACATCGCCGCACGCAATGGCGACGAGGCGGCGCCGAGCAAGCTGATCGAGTTGGATCGCAGGCTGGCGGCCGAACCTTAGAACCCGCTCAATCAGTTGGGGCCAGAGCATGCCTCGCGGCAAGGTCTAGCCCACAAATTCATAAGACTACCTTC
>JADMJQ010000015.1:14937-22925 GCA_018780415.1 Roseateles sp.
GCGTGCTCAGCGTCCGGTACAGCTCGTCGAGTTGCTCGCGGCTGGTCGCCGTCACCGTGATGGTCAGCCCCAGGTAGTTGCCGGCCTTGCTGGGCCGGCGCTCAATGGTCGATTCATCAAACTCGGGATCGAACTGCCGGGCAACCATGACGATGGCCTCGACATAACCGTCCACATGCGTGCCCATCACCTTGATCGGGAACTTGGACGGATATTCGATCAACGACTGCTCGGGCGGGATGTCCGGGGGCAAATTGATAGGGGGCAAATTGCTCATGGGGGTCTCAAATGGATTGCAATAACTTGGCGCGCTGATAGGCCTCGAACAGCCGCGCATACACAGGGCCGGGCTTGCCGCGCAAAGCGCCATGGCCCACCGCCTGGTGGTCCAGCGTCGTCACCGGCAGCACTTCCTTGGTGGCCGAGCTGAGGATGACCTCATCGGCGGCGAACAAATCGGCCTCCGAAATGGGCCGCAGCTTGTAGCCGATGCCGACCTCCTCGCACAGCTCCTTCAGCAGCTCAACCCTGATGCCTTCCAGCAGATGCTCGCTCTTGGGCGGGCCCAGCAAGGCGCCTTCCTTGACGATCCAGACATTCGAGGCCGCGGCCTCGGTCAGGAAACCGTCGCGCAGCAGAATCGTCTCGGTTGCCCCCTGGTCGGCTGAGATCTGCCGCGCCAGCACATTGCCGAGCAAGGAGGTGCTTTTGATGTCGCCACGCTCCCAGCGGAAGTCGCGCGCGCTGATGCAGGCAACGCCGTGATGCCGCTCGTCCGCTGAGATGGGCTTGGCAGGGCTGCTGTAGGCAAACAAGGTCGGCTTGATATGTGGCGGCATCACGTGGTTGCGAGGCGCCACACCGCGCGTCACCTGCAAATAAACCGCTTGGTCGTCGGCATCGACTTTAGAGATCAGCTTGCGGGCGATCTCCAGCCACTCGGCCCGCAGCAGCGGGCTGGCTATGCGCAGCTTGGCAAGGTTGCGCTCCAAGCGGTCCATATGGCTCTCGAAGCGAAACAGCAAACGCCCATAGACCGGCAGCATTTCATAGACACCGTCACCGAAGATAAAGCCGCGATCCATCACCGAAATCTTGGCCTCGGCCAAGGGTGTGTATTCGCCATTCAAATAGCAAAAAACATTCGGCAATGTACTGTTCATGCGGCTCTCCTGATCTAACTCGAGCTTACGCCCAAAGCCCGCTGACCGATCATTTGATCCAGAGTCGGATCGCATCCCAGGCGCGGCCAAAAATCCCCGCCATCGCCACTTCTTCTTGCACCACCAAAGGCACTTCGGCCACGACGGCGCCGGTGGCGGTCGTCACCTTCAACGTGCCGACACGCTGACCCTTGCTCAGCGGCGCGACCAGCGGGTCGGTGCGCTCGACCTTGGTCTGCAGCTTAGCGCCTTCACCGCGCGGCACGGCCACAAACACCGGTCCGCTGGCGCCCAACTTGGCTTCGCGGACGGCGCCCTTCCACACCGGCACCGTGCTGATGGCCTGGCCGCCTTCAAACAAACGCACTGCGTCGAAGGCCGAATAGCCCCAGTTCAGCAACTTCTGGCTTTCGCTGGCGCGCGCTTCCTTGGACGCCGTGCCCATCACGACGCTGAGCAGTCGGCGTTTGCCGTTAGGAAACTCGCGCTGCGCGCTCGCCACCAGGCAATAGCCGGCCGCCTCGGTGTAGCCGGTCTTCATGCCGTCGACGCTGGGGTCGCGGCGCAGCAAGAGGTTGCGGTTGTCCTGCCGGATCTTATTGAAAGTGAAGTCGCGCTGCGAGTAGTAGGCGTAGAACTCGGGGAAGTCGCGGATCAGATTGGATCCGATCACCGACAGATCACGCGCGCTGCTGCGGTGGCCCGGCTCGGTCATGCCGGTGACGTTCTTGAACTCGGTGTTCTTCAAGCCCCAGGCCTGCGCCTGGCGGTTCATCATCGCGACGAACTGCTCGACCGTGCCGCCCACGCCCTCGGCCAAGGCCACCGAGGCATCATTGCCGGACTGGATGATCATGCCGCGCAGCAACTCGTCGACCTTGGGCGTCATGGTCGTGTCGATGAACATCAGCGAAGGGTCACCCTTGCGCTCGTCCCAGGCGCGTTTGGAGATGGTCAGGGTCTGGTCCAGCGTCAGGCGTTTGTCACGCAAGGCGCCGAACACCACATAGGCGGTCATCAGCTTGGTCAGTGAAGCCGGGTCGTTAGGGGTGTCGGCGTCGCGCTCGGTCAAGACCTTGTTGGACGTCATATCCAGCAGCAAAAAGCTGCGTGCGGCAATCTCGGGCGGCTGCGGCGCCTGCGCGTGAACGGAAAACGCACCGGCAGCAGCCAGCACAAAGGCAATCAATCGTTTCATCAGGGGGATCTCAGGAAAAATCAAATCTGCCAATTGCGCACAATGATGCTTTTCAGCAGCGGCAACTGGCCATGGAAAAAATGTCCGACGCCGGGCACGACGACGATGGGCAGCGCTTGCGGCCGAGCCCAGTCCAGCACCGAGGCCAGCGGCACCACGTCATCGATCTCGCCGTGGATCACCAAGGTGTCGGCGGGCACGGCCGCAGTGTCGAAACGGCTGGTTGCCGGTCCGACCAACAGCAGGCGTTCGGCAAGTTGACCCTCGGGTAGGCGCTGGGCGGCCTGCGAGGTGATGAAGGCGCCGAAGGAAAAACCGGCCAGCACAAAGTTCTCGCCGGGATCTTTGAGCGCCGCCAACACGGCCAAGGCATCGTCGATCTCGCCCACGCCGGCGTCCCAGCCACCCTCGGACTTCCCCGTGCCGCGGAAATTGAAGCGCACGGCGCGGTAGCCTAACTGGACAAAGGCACGGGCCATGGTCTGCACCACCTTGTTGTCCATGGTGCCGCCCTGGCTGGGGTTGGGGTGGCAGATCAGCACCATGCCGCGCGAGCGGCCCTCAAAGCCAGCGGCGGGCGCGTCGATCGCGCATTCGATGGCGCCGGCCGGGCCGGCGATCAGGCGCTTCTCGGTGAGCGAGTTCATCGCCTACAGACCCACCTCATCGGGCAAGACCAGGCGCTCGACGATCTGCCCGTTCTTTAAATGTTGCTCGACGATCTCGTCGATATCGCTGTTGTCGACAAAGCTGTACCAAACGGCGTCCGGGTAGACCACGGCCACCGGGCCGCCGGCGCAGCGGTGCAGGCAACCCGCCTTGTTGACGCGCACGCCACCGACATCGGCCAAGCCCAACTCACGAACTCTGGACTTGCAGTGATCAAAACCCGCTTGGGCGTCATGTTGAGCGCAGCTGTTTTTGCCGCTCTCACGCTCGTTCAAGCAAAAGAAGATGTGGCGTTCAAAATAACTCATGGCGCCATTGTAGGGATTGCCCGCGTTTCACAGCTTGCGCCGGGCCATTAAGTTGAGCAAACACACGGCCGCCGCAAACGGCCAGACCCACCCGATCCACTCCGCCAAACCGTAGAGATTGATGAAGCGGCCCTGCTCCCAGGCCTGCAGGCGTTGCACAAGATAGGGGTCTGCCGGCGTTTGACTGACCAGCGCGATCAAGGCGCTCAGCACCAAAAGCCCCAAGCCGGCACAAACCTGGCGGGGCAAGAATGTAGCCAACAAGCCCAACAGCACGCCCGCGGCAAGGCCGGGCCAGGTGGCCAAGGTCAGCCAAGCCCAGGCATTGTTGGGGCCGAAGTTCAAGCCGGTCGACAGCGCCGTCACAAAAACGCCCAACAAGGCGAATCCCAACACCAACAAGGCACGGCGTTTGCCGGACTTGGCAACCGACAAGGCCAACAGGCTCGGCGCCAGCAGGCCAAGGGCAATCGCAATCGCCTCCACACCGGGTGGCAAGGCGAGCGCAGAGTCCACCCAGGCGTCACCCCATTGCATCGCCCAGGGCGTGTCCTCCAGCAACTCGACAGCGGTCTCCTGCAGATGCGGCAGCCAGCGGCCCAGCCCCAGCGGCACCGCGGTCGGGAACAGCAGGCCCAACGGCCACAGGGCCAACAGCGCCAGGGCGCCGGCGCTGTGCGGCTGAAACCAATATTCACGCAAATCATGCCAACGGCGCAGGCCGCCAAAGGCATGCAGGACCAGACCCAGGACGACACCCGCCCAGGCACCCAGGGTGTTGAGCAGCCAGTCGGCCAGCGAAGGCACACGCGAGGGCAAGAAGAACTGCACTATTTCCAACCAGTAGGAAAGCAGTGGCGCCGGCAGCATTCCCAGCACCATCGCCCAGCGCAGCCCCAGGCCGCTGCGCAAGCCTGCCGCCACGCCCAACAGGCCCAGTGGCAAATAGCCGATCAGGTTGACTTGTTGATCAAAGGCGCCAAAGTACTTGGGCCAAGGCAGTCGCAGCAAACCCGCGATCGGTATGCCGGGCGGCAGGGCCCAAGGCCCGAAGGGATACAGGCTCGCATAGACGATCAAGCAGGCGTAGGCCAGCAACAACCAGGTGGCGGAACTCTGCCGGCGCACCATTGCCCGCCCGCCTAGAACGGCTTCACCACCACCAAGATCACGATGGCGGCGAACAACAAGACCGAGCACTCGTTGAAGACCCGGAACCACCGGTGGCTGCGCCGATTGGCCAACAGCTCAAAGCTGAGCAAAATACGCTTGCAAAAATGGTGATAACCAATCGCGCCGACCACCAAGACCAGCTTCAGATGCAGCCAGCCGCGGTTGAAGCCACTGAAGTTATCAATCCAGAGCCATACGCCAAAGACCAAGGCCGGGATCATCAGCAGGCTCATGAACTTGTAGAGCTTGTGCGCCATCACGAGCAGGCGCTCACGCTCGGCGTGGCTGTCGCCGGGCACCATGGCCAGGTTGACGAAGATGCGCGGCATATAGAACAAGCCGGCAAACCAGCTGGCGACGAAGATGATGTGAAGGGCTTTGATCCAGAGCATCGCGGCATTATGCGGGGCGCGTGAGGCGCGCCCGGCCGGGCGGCTTGAGCAAGGTCAATTCAGACACGCAAGCCGCAGCCAAAAAAAAAGCCCCGGCTAAAGAGCCGGGGCGAGAAAGCCTTTTCGCTGTCATCACGCAAAGGCTCCTGCTCAGGGAGGAAAAGCAGGGAACGACCACCTTACGGCTATCATTCGAGGTGAATATTAACAGAATCTTCATGACGGCGTCTTTAAGTGTTACCGCTTAGATTGCGCAATTCGTCACTTTGATCCGGAGAAAAGCCCTTGTCCCGCTCTGTCCAGCCTCTCGCCCCCTTTCCGGCCAGTCGCCCGCGCCGCCTGCGCCGTGACGCCTTCTCCCGCGCCCTGGTGCGGGAACATGCACTTCGGTCCAGCGACTTGATCTTGCCGGTGTTTGTGCACGAGGGCGTCGATCTGATCACGCCGGTGGCGTCGATGCCGGGCGTGGCACGCCTGAGCCTGGACCGGCTGCTGGCCGTCGCCGAGGAATGCGTGGCGCTGGGCATACCGGCCATGGCGCTGTTCCCGGTGATCGATGCCTCGCTGAAAACCCCGGACGGCGCGGAGGCCAGCAACCCGGACGGCCTGATTCCCCGCGTCGTGCGCGCCTTGAAAGCCAAAGTGCCCAACCTTGGCATCATGACCGACGTCGCGCTCGACCCCTACACCAGCCCCGGCCAAGACGGCGTGCTGGACGAAAGCGGCTACATCATCAACGACCGCACGGTCGAGCTGCTGTGCGCACAGGCCTTGGTGCAGGCCGAGGCCGGCGTCGACATCGTCGCCCCCAGCGACATGATGGACGGCCGGATCGGCGCGATCCGCACGGCGCTGGAGGCCCATGGCCACATCCACACCCGCATCATGGCCTATAGCGCCAAGTACGCCAGCGCCTTCTACGGCCCGTTCCGCGACGCCGTCGGCTCGGCCGGCAACCTCGGCAAGGCCGACAAGAAGACCTACCAGATGGACCCCGGCAATAGCGACGAGGCGCTGCACGAGGTGGCGCTGGACATCGCCGAGGGCGCCGATATGGTGATGGTCAAGCCCGGCATGCCTTATCTGGACATCGTGCGCCGGGTCAAGGACGAGTTCCGCGTGCCGACCTTCGCCTACCAGGTCAGCGGCGAGTACGCGATGCTCAAGGCAGCCGCGGCGAACGGCTGGCTGGACCACGACGCGGTGATGATGGAATCGCTGCTGGCCTTCAAACGCGCCGGCGCCGACGGCGTGCTGACTTACTTTGCGCTTGAGGCGGCGCGCCTGCTGCAGCAACAGCGCTGATGCGGATCTTCCACGTCCATGGCGACCGGTTCACCGAACTGGGGACTTTGCCGGCCGATCTGCCCGATGAAGGCTTTCTCTGGCTGGCTTCGGGCCGGCGCGAGTTCGAGCTGCAATACATCGATGTGCAGCTGAGCCTGCAGCGCTGGAGCTGCGGCCAGTTGGTCGACCTGCATGTGGCCGATCTGATCAACAACCAACTGCCCTCGCATTTCGACTACACGTCCTGGTATGACCTGCTGATCTTTCGCCGCCTCGCCGCCGCGCCGGGCAGCGAAGCGCTGTTCGTCGATGAAGAACATGGCACGCTGGCGACGGCGCATAAAGCGCTGCGCTCAATCGACACCAGCCCGGTCGGCTTTGCGGTGTTTGACCGCGTGCTGGTGAGCGTGCACCCGACCGACTGCGCGGTGCGTGACTACTTCGCCGCCAAGCTGGGCGCCTTGACCGAGGGCCGCGATCTGCGCGGCAGCTCGCGCCTGCCAACCAGCTCGGCCGAGCTGATGCTGCGCATGGTCAACCATATGGTGGACAGTTATTTGGAGCTGCGGCGCTTGCTGACGCGGCAGATGGCGGCCGTGCAGCATGCGCTGATGGACTCGCAGCGCGAGTTCCGCGACTGGCCTTTGCTGCTGGAGTCGCGCGACGCCTTGCACAGGCTGGAAGACACCTGCGAAGACCAGCGCAGCGCGATACAGGAATGGATTGATGTGCTGGACGACTGGCCGGTCACGCAGGACAGCGCCGGTCAACGCGAACGCGAACTGCTGCGGGTGCGTTCGCGCGACGTGCTGGAACATATTGAGCGGGTGCTGAGCCATGTGCGGCGGATGGAGTCATCCAGCGAGGCTGCGGTGCAGATGCATTTCTCCGCGCTCGGCCACCGCACCAACAACATCATGCGCATGCTGACCGGCCTGACGGCGATCTTCCTGCCCTTGAACCTGATCACCGGCTTCTTCGGTATGAATTTCGACACCTTGCCGCTGATCCACCGCGCCACCGGCGTCTGGGTGGCCATAGGCGCTATGGGGCTGCTCGCCGTGCTGATGGGCGCCTTTTTCTGGCGCAAGCGTTACTTGGGGACGCGGCGTTAGGTCAGATAGGGATCGGCGAACCCCAGACCCAACATGATCTCGCTCTCGCGCCCTTCCATGCAGGCGGCCTCGTCGTCTTCCTCATGGTCATAGCCCTGAGCATGCAAGATGCCATGCACCAGCATATGGGCGTAGTAGGCAGCGATGTCGACGCCGGCCTCCTTGGCTTCGCGCTCGACCACTTCGGCGCAGATCACCAGGTCGGCCGTCACCACCGGCTCATGGCTGTAGTCAAAGGTCAGCACATTGGTGGCGTAGTCCTTGGCGCGGAACTCAAGGTTCAGCCGCTGGCCCTCCTCGGCGCCGACGATGCGCACGGTCAGCTCGCCCGGTAACTCCAAGGCCGCACGGATCCAGCGCGCGACCTTGTGGCGGGGCAGCAGCGCCCGGTGCCGGGGGTCGGCAAACTGCAGGGAAAGACTCAATTCGGGCTGACTCATGCTGCCGCTCCCTTCTTCAGCTTCAATTTGGCCTCAGCCGCCGTGCGCGCCTCATAGGCCTCGACAATCCGCGCCACCAGCGGATGGCGCACCACATCGGCGCTGGTGAAGTGGGTCATCGCAATGCCCTCCACTTTGGCCAGGACCTTTTCGGCATCGACCAGACCGCTGGTCGCGCCCTTGGGCAGATCGATCTGGCTGGTGTCACCGGTGACCACGCATTTGCTGCCGAAGCCGATGCGG
>JADMJQ010000015.1:22935-25641 GCA_018780415.1 Roseateles sp.
GATGCGGGTCAGGAACATCTTCATCTGCTCGGGCGTGGTGTTCTGCGCCTCGTCCAGGATCACAAACGCGTTGGTCAGCGTGCGGCCGCGCATAAAAGCCAAGGGCGCCACCTCCAGCGTGCCTTTTTCAAACGCCTTGGTGACCTTGTCGAAGCCCATCAACTCATACAGCGCGTCATAGAGCGGGCGCAAATAGGGGTCGACTTTCTGGGCCAGGTCCCCGGGCAAGAACCCCAGCCGCTCGCCGGCTTCGACCGCCGGACGGGTCAGGATGATGCGCTGCACGCTATTGCGCTCCAAGGCGTCGACGGCACAGGCCACCGCCAGATAGGTCTTGCCGGTGCCGGCCGGGCCGAGGCCGAAGGTGATGTCATGCGCCAGGATATGGCGCAGGTATTGATGCTGCAACGGCGTGCGGCCGGCCAGGTCGGCGCGGCGGGTGCGCAGGACCAGGGCCTCGGGCGCCAGCTCGGTCGCACTTGGCGGCGTTGGCCGGCGCTTCTTGGCCGCGCCGAGCTCGCCGGCCGCTTCGGCCAGGGCCAGATGCAGGAGCTCGGGCGCGACGCTGCGCTGGGCGCGCTCATAAAGCGTCTGCAGCAGCTGCAAGGTGCGCGTGATCGGCGCTTTCAGGCCCTCGACACGGAAATGAGCATGCTTGCGTGTGATGCTGACGCCCATGGCGACTTCAATTTGACGCAAATGCCCATCCAAACTGCCGCACAGATGAGCGAGGCGCTGGTTGTCGATAGGGGCAAAGTCATGGCGAAGAATCATGGCGGCGCTGCTTTGGAGCTGTGTTGTGAACGCGCATTGTCGCCCGTGCAAGTGCGGGGGTAGAAGCGGCGCCCGCGTCCTGCACAATCGCGCCCATGCGCAGCTCGATAGATGAATTCAACGCCATGGTCAGACCGCTTCAATTGATTCGCAAGGCCGCCCTCTGCGCCCTGCTGCTTCCGGCCGCTTTGCTGGCGCAGCCCCCGGCCATGGCATTGCTTGCCGGCGGTGGCGCAGCCGGGTCGACCGACGTATGGCTGACGGCCATGCTGCTGATGATGGGCGTCACGACCGGCTTGATGGCCTACCTCTGCCCGCTTGAGCGGCGCCTGCCTTACCTGAGCGGCTTGTTGCTGAGCGCGGTGGTCTGGGCGCAAATGCGCGCGCTAGCACCGGCGGTCGATGTTGCCGGCCTGGCCTTGCTGGTGTTCTTTGGCCTGCGCTTTGTTTTGCGCCCCTTGCTCGCCTTGCCGACTTGGTTGGCGCTCGCCCTGCGCGCCCAACTCGTCTTGGCTCCGCTCAGTGTTGGGCTATTGGAAGCCGGCCAAATGCCCGGCGCGGATCGGGTGTGGGCGGTGGTTTTCACGCTGGAACTGCTGTGGGTGATGGCCATCTACACAAGGGTGCACCGCACGGCAGGCGCGCTCGCCGAAGAGCCGCTGTTTGCCCGCCACCAGGACCCGCTGCTATTGCGCACGCTGCTGAGCTTGTTGGTGCTGGCGACCTTGGCCTTGCTGGCCATGCGACTTGCCCCGGCACTCGCTGCCGTTGCCCCCGCCGGGGCCGCGCAGGGCTTGTTGTGGACGCTGGCCTTGTTGATGCTGGGACTGGGGCTGCAGGCGACGGCGACGCTGGCACGCGAGCGTCGGCTGGCCGAGATTCGCCAAGCGCAGGCCGAGCAAGATATGCACAGCCGGGTGGCCGAAGTTGAACTCAGCTTTGGCACCTTGGTCGAGCAAAAACTGGAGCAGGTGACCGAGCGTGAGCGCAAGCGCATTGCCGCCGATCTGCACGACGACTTGGGCGCCAAGCTGCTGACGATTGTTCACACCAGTGAATCGGACCGCATCTCCACCCTGGCGCGCGAGGCGCTGGAAGAAATGCGTCTGTCGGTGCGCGGCCTGACCGGCAAACCGGTGCAGTTGCTCGACGCCTTGGGCGACTGGCGCGCCGAGGTCGTCTCGCGCTTGGGCCAGGCCAATATCCTGGCCGAATGGGAGTCGCCGGCCGAGGACATTATCCATACGCTGCCGGCGCGTGCTTACGTGCAAACCACACGGATCTTTCGCGAGGCCGTCAGCAACATCATCAAGCACAGCGGCGGCACCCACTGCAACATCAGCTGCAAGGTTCAGGACGGTGACTTCCTGGTCGTCATCCAGGACAACGGCCAAGGCATACCGGCCGAACTGGACGGCAGATTGGATCGCGGCCACGGCATGGCCAGCATGAAGTCACGCGCCAAACAGATGCATGGGCAATGCCTGGTTGAGTCGGGGCCGGGCTGGGGCACCGTGATCCGGCTGACGATTCCGCTTTGAATAGCGTGCATCCCACACATCTGCGACGATTTATGGCGCTCAGGAATTTGGCTTTCTGCCGATAAAAGCCTTACCGTGACAGACTGTGAGTCAGCGCAACCCGCGCCCCGCCACAGCGCAAGCCCGATAACGAAGCCGAGAACCCCATGGACCACATCCTGCTGCTTGAAGACATCCCCGAAATTCGCGCCTGGCTGAAGGCGCTGATCAAGCAGGTGTTCGCCAATGCGCAGATCACCGAATGCTCGCGCGTGCAGGACGCCTTGGCCTTCGTCAACAGCCATCGCTTCGACCTGGCCCTGCTGGATCTGGGCCTGCCGGACGGCTCCGGCGTCGACGTGATCGCGGCCCTACGCGACCGCCAGCCCGAGGCGCAGTCGGTGATCGTGAC
>JADMJQ010000015.1:25651-45785 GCA_018780415.1 Roseateles sp.
CCCGGCGCTGCAGGCCGGTGCCTTCGGCTATCTGCTGAAGGAGCAGTCGCGCGAGTTGTTGATCGAGCAATTGCAGCGCATGAGCCAGGGTGAGCCACCGCTGTCGCCGTCGATCGCGCGCAAGGTGATCTCGTATTTCGGCAAGCAAAAGCGCCCGCAGGCAGCAGCACCCCTGCATGAAGTGTCCTTGACCGACCGTGAGACCGAGGTCTTGCTGCGCGTAGCCAAGGGCTTCACCCTGCCTGAAATCGGCGTGCAGCTGAACCTGTCGCGCCACACGATTGCCGATTATGTGAAGCAGATCTATCGCAAGCTCAACGTCTCGTCGCGCGCCGAAGCCGCCCTTGAGGCGCAACGCTTGGGCCTATTCGGCAGGAACTAGTTGGCGCCCCTCGCTCGCGGGTACGCGAGCGATCCCCCGAGGGGATGCAATCCCGACCGGGGCTTGCCCCGATCAGGACATGCAAGGCCTCGCCTTGGGGCGGCCCGGCGCCGAGGCCAAGACATGCACAGCGCGTTGATAATGGGCCGATGATAGGAAGACTCACAGGCGTCATCGCGGAAAAATCGCCCCCGCTGGTCCTCATTGATGTGCAGGGCGTCGGCTACGAGGTCGATGTGCCGATGAGCACCTTCTACAACCTCCCCGGCCTGGGCGACAAGGTCAGCCTGCTGACCCATTTCGTCGTTCGCGAGGACGCGCAGATTCTGTTCGGCTTCTTGACCGTGGAGGAACGCGCCACCTTCCGCCAGCTGATCAAGATCACTGGCGTTGGGCCCCGCATGGCGCTGTCCCTGCTGTCCGGCCTGTCGGTGGCCGAGCTGGCCCAGGCCGTCCCCAAACAAGAGACCGTCCGCCTGGTCAAGGTGCCCGGCATCGGCAAGAAGACCGCCGAGCGCCTGCTGCTGGAACTGAAGGGCAAGCTGGGGCCGGATCTGGCCTTGCCGGTCAGCCTGGTCAACGACAACCAGGGCGATATCTTGCAGGCGCTTGTCGCACTCGGTTATAGCGAGAAGGAAGCGGCGCTGGCGCTCAAGTCCTTGCCGGTGGATGTCGGCGTTAGCGACGGCATCAAGCTGGCGCTGAAGGCGCTGTCGCGATGAGCATTCAAACCGACGATTTCGCCAGCGCGCCTATCCGCGTCGTCAGCGCGGCGCCCAATTCCCCCAAGGAAGAAGCGATCGAACGCGCGCTGCGTCCCAAGCTGCTGGACGAATATGTCGGCCAGGCCAAGGCGCGCGAACAGCTGGAGATCTTCATAGGCGCGGCCCGCAAGCGCGATGAGGCGATGGACCATGTGCTCTTGTTCGGCCCGCCGGGCCTTGGCAAGACCACGCTGTCCCACATCATCGCGGCCGAGCTGGGCGTCAATCTGCGCCAGACTTCGGGGCCGGTGCTGGAAAAGCCCAAGGATCTGGCCGCCATCCTGACCAATCTCGAGAAGAACGATGTGCTCTTCATCGACGAAATACACCGTCTCTCGCCGGTGGTGGAGGAAATCCTCTACCCGGCGCTGGAGGACTATCAGATCGACATCATGATCGGCGAAGGCCCGGCCGCGCGCTCGATCAAACTCGATTTGCAGCCCTTCACCCTGGTGGGAGCCACCACCCGTGCCGGCATGCTGACCAACCCGCTGCGCGACCGTTTCGGCATCGTGGCGCGGCTGGAGTTCTACACCGCCGAGGAGTTGCAACGCATCGTTACGCGCTCGGCCGCGCTGTTGAATACGCCGATGGACGAGGAAGGCGCGATGGAGATCGCCAAGCGCTCACGCGGCACGCCCCGCATCGCTAACCGTCTGCTGCGACGGGTACGCGACTATGCCGACGTCAAGGGCGACGGCCGCATCATCAAGAGCATTGCCGACAAAGCGTTGGCGATGCTGGATGTGGACCCACGCGGCTTCGATCTGATGGACCGCAAGCTGCTGGAGGCCATCGTGCACCGCTTTGACGGTGGGCCGGTGGGGCTGGAGAACGTCGCGGCGGCGATCGGCGAGGAAGCCGGCACGATCGAGGATGTGATCGAGCCCTATCTGATTCAACAGGGCTTTTTGCAGCGCACGCCGCGCGGCCGTATGGCGACGCTGGCGGCCTTCAGGCATCTGGGCGTGACGCCGCCCAAGGCGATGGGGCAGCAGTTTGACGAATAGCCAAGGCTGAAACGCCATAAAAAAAGCGACCCGAAGGTCGCTTTTTTGTTTCCGTCGCGACAACCAAGCCCTTGCGGACTTGGTGATGCGGGATCAGAAATTGTGGCGAATGCCAGCCGCGAAGGAGTCGAAATCACCCTTCTTGGTGTCGTTCGCGTCGATGGCTGTGTAGAAGCCATAGACCTTGGTGCGCTTGCTCAGGTTGTAGTTGTAGCCGAGGGTGTACTGCTTGCCACCGTGGCCGCCGAAGCCAGCGGTACCGCCGGACTCGGTGCCACCGACGTTGACGTGGAACTCAGACGCGCCCATCGTGTACATGGCCGAAACGCGACCGATGTTACGGGTGCTCTTCACGCCCTTGGATGCGTGGTCTTCGTACTGCCAGTAGGCGCCGAAGGTGAATGCACCCATTTCATACAGACCGCGGATCGCGTACTGGCTGTTGTCGCCTTCCTTGCCGTAACCGGCGCCCAAGTGGATAGGGCCCATGTCGTAGTTGGCCGACAGGTCGAACGCGCGCTCAACGCCAGGAGCGCCTTCGCCAGCGCTGGCAGTGATTTCAGCAGTGAAACCAGCGTAGTTAGGTGTGAAGTAACCCACCTTGTTGGACTCGCGATAGGCCGTACCAAATGCGTACAGAGCATCCGACGAAGTGCCGGTGTCGTGGTTGTGCATGCTGATGTAGTCAGCAGTGGCGAAGTAGGAACCATTGGTCCAACGGCCCAGCTTGACGGCACCGAAGTTGCCGCTCAACTGCACGGCTGCTTCACGATTCCAGAAGGCGCTGCTGGTTTGCTTGCCGTCGTCGGAGTTCAGGCCGTGCTCCAACAGGAACTGAGCCTTCAGGCCGCCGCCCAGATCTTCAGTACCCTTGAAACCCAGGCGCGAGCTGTTGTTCTGAACCACAACCTTACGGTCATCGCCGTTGGAAGACTGGCTTTCAACCGTTGTGTTGATCCGGCCCCACAGAGTGACCGAGCTTTGTGCGAATGCGGCGGGTGCGGCGAAGGCTGCAATAGCGGCCACGAGAGCGATCTTTTTCATCGTTTACCTTTGTGAGTTGAAATAGAACTGAGCAAGTACGCCCGGTCTTCTGCGTAATGTGACGCGAGTATAGAAGTGCCAAGCCGACGCGCCAGTGGAGCGACGTGAAATTGCAACACTTATGCGCTATACCTCACTGCATGCGGTTCAGCACTTGCCCTGATCCAAGATTGGCGGCGCAAGTCCTAACGTTTTCATATCTGCTCTAGCGAACCCAGATGGCCCTCATCGTGCCAGCCCACTAGGCTGAAGCCGGCAGGCGTGTAGAGCAGTCGATTGATGGCCGCGTTGCCCAGCGTCCAGCTGCGCGGCGCCTGCAGGCTCAGCCCGGTCGCCGCCCGGTAGAGGCAGTCCAGCACGCCGCCATGGGTGACGATCGCAATCGTCTGGCCCGGGTGACCGGACGCAATCCGCGTCAGCGCGGCCACGCTGCGTTGGTAAAAGTCAGCCAGCGTTTCGCCGCCCTCGGCGCCGAAGTCGGCGTCCCGGCGCCGCCACTGCTCGCTTTGACTCGGCCAGCGCGCCTTGATTTGCTCCCAAGTCAGGCCTTCGAAGCATCCAAAACTGCGCTCGCGCAACTGCGGGTCCAGTTGCAGCGCTAGTTCTTCTTGCCTGGCTTGCGCCGCCGCCACGGCGTGCGCGGTTTCCTGGGCACGCAAGAGGTCACTGGCGTAGAGCGCATCCAGCGAGACGTCCCCCAAGGCCTGACCGAGCAAGCGCGCCTGGGCGCGCCCCAATTCACTCAGCGGGATATCGGTGTGCCCTTGAATGCGTTTGTCCCGATTCCAATCGGTTTCACCATGCCGGATGGCCAGCACCTGGGTCGGGCTGTCCAGCGGCATTACCTCAGACGCCCCAGAATACATCTTGACCCGCCTGCAAACTGTGACGCATCAATTCCAGCAAGGGCCAGACGCGTTGGCGCAGGCTGATGCCTTCGCGACGCGGCAGCGTCTGACCGGCGGCGGCGGCCTCGGCCTGCAAGGCGGCAAAAGCGGCATCATCGTCGGCCGCAGCCTGCTCCAGGCTGGCCATCGCTTGTGTCAAGGTCGCCACGGCCAGCAATCCCTGGCTGGCGGGCTCACGACCCAGCAGGGCCAGCACCTGATCGCCCTGCGGCCCCATCATGATGACGTCGGCACCGGCCTTGGATTTGAATTTGTAAATCATCGCTCGCCCCTTGTTTGGATAGAGCGCTATTGTGCGTTGGCCTTGTGGCGCGGCCCCTCAGACCAACAAGCCGCCCAAGAGATGCATGCCAACGCTGCGGGCGGACAACTCCGGGCTGCGCCGCCAAACGCGCTCCTCGAAGGCCCTGGGATCAAGCGCCGGCGCGTACAGAAAGCCCTGGAATTCATGGCAGCCGGCGCGCAGCAGAAACTCACGCTGCGCCTCGGTCTCCACCCCTTCCGCAATCACTTGTAAACGCAGGGCCTGGCCCATCTGAATGATGGCGTTGACGATGCCGGCGTCGCTGCTGTCGCCCGGCAGGCCCTGCACAAAGCTGCGGTCAATCTTGAGCCGTTGGATGGGGAAGCGCTTCAGGTAGCCCAGGCTTGAGTAGCCGGTGCCGAAATCATCGATCGACATCGTCACGCCCAGGGCCGCCAAGGCCTGCAGCCTGAGCAAGGCCTCTTCGGCGTCACGCAACAGAATCGATTCGGTCAACTCCAGCTCAAGCAAGTCGGGCGGCAGACCCGAGGACTTCAACACCGCCGCCACCGTGTCGACAAACTGTGTCTGCTGAAACTGCAGCGCCGACACATTGACCGCCACCGGCATCGCCCTGCCCTGGCGCAACCAGTTGGCCGCCTGCTCGACCGCCTGGCGCAGAACCCATTCACCGATGGCGACGATAAAGCCGCTCTCCTCCGCCACCGGGATGAACTCACCGGGCGAAATCTCGCCGCGCAGCGGGTCACGCCAGCGGATCAAGGCCTCGGCACCGATGACGCGGCCGCTGGCCAGGGCAATTTGCGGCTGGTAGTGCAGGCGGAACTGGCCCTCTTGCAAGGCCTGGCGCATCGCATGGTCGAGGCGCATGCGCGACAGCAGGTCCACGTCCTTGCGCGGCAGATGGAAGTGGAAAGTGCCGCGGCCGCTCTCCTTGACCCAATGCATGGCCCGCTCGGCGCTGGCCATCAACTCATCGGCCGTGCCGCCATCACCCGGAAACAGCGCAATACCGGTGCTGCAGGTAACGGTGAAGCTGAGCGTGTCGAAGCTGAACGGGCGGGACATCGCATCCTGCACCCGCCGCGCCGCGTTCTCGGCGCCGCGCGCATCGGCCTGATGAATCAGCAGCGCAAACTCGTCACCACCCAGCCGCGCCACGGTGTCCACCTCACGTAAACAGCTCTTCAGGCGCTCGGCCACTTCCTTCAGCACCCGGTCCCCGTAAGAATGCCCGAGGGTGTCATTGATTTGCTGAAACCGGTCGAGGTCGACACTGAGCAGGGCAAAGGGCACGTTCTCGCGCCGGGCAATCGCCTGCGCGTAGTCAACCCGCTCGGCCAGCGCGCGCCGGTTCGGCAGGCCGGTCAACATATCGGAATGCGCCAATTCCTCGATGCGCTGGCTGGCGGCGAGCTTTTCGCTCAGATCCCGGAAGGAATAGACCCGCCCGACCGCCCGGCCCCGGCTGAACTGCGGCAAGGACACGCGCTCCAGCACGCGCCCGTCCGTCAGCGCAATCACATCGCTGCTTTGCAACAAGGGCGACTCTTCGATGGCGCTCAGGCGCTGCGTGTAGATCTTGCCGTCGAGTACGCTGCGCCGCATCCAGGTCTGCACCGCCTCGTCGTTGCGCTCCTGCAGCAAATCGGCGGGAATGCCCCATAGCGACGCAAAGCGGCGATTGAAGGAGCGCATGCGCCCGGCCAGGTCGGTGACCAAAATCCCGTCCGCGGTCGACTCCAGCGTTGCCTGCAGCTCCGCCACCAAGGCCTCGCGCTCCTCTTCACTTTGGCGCTGCCGGCTTTGATCGCGGATCACCACCAACCAATAGCCACCCAGCCCGACGCCGCCCAATTGGGCACTCGAGGCGATAAAGCTGATGCGGCGCGTGACCCAGAGCATCTGCCCGTTGGCATGCCGCATCAGGGTGTCCGAGTTCAGGCTGGCCGCGGTGTTGCCGGCCGCCTCCATCCAGAACACCGCGTCCTCGGGCGTACTGACCAGAGTTTCGACCGCTTGACCGACCAATTGCTCAGGCCCCATGCCCAGCATTTGGTGCGCCGCTTGGTTCACCGCCAGGATGCAGCGGCTCGCCCCATCGACCAACCACGCGCAGTCCAACATGCCGTCCAACAGGGCGACATAGGATTCGATGGGGTCCGATTGAGGCGGCAGTTGCAGCCTGAGCACAGTCACGCCGCTAGCTCCGAGGCCATGCCCCCACCCACGGGCTCAAAGAAATAGGCGATGCGGGTGCGCGGACTCAGATAGTCCATCGAAGCGCGCGGCAATTGCTGCGCCTTGACGCTACGCCGAATACCCAGGTCGGGCTGCTCTTCCAGATTGAGCACCAAGGCCTCCTCGCGCGGCACCTTGGGGTCGTGCACCATCACGCGGGGCTTGAGCGGGCGCGAGGAGTTGACGGCCACCACCAGCGCATACCGGTCGTCGGTCAGCTGCACCGCCGAGCCCGGTGGGTACACGCCCATCATGCGGATGAAGGCATTCAACATGGTCGCGTCGAACCGGTTGCGGCCCTGCGCAAACATCAGGGACAGCGCCTCGTGCGGCGTCATCGCCTTCGAGGCCAAGAGCGGGTTGCACAGGCCGTCGAAGCGGTTCACCAGCGCCACGATGCGGGCGCCGGCGCTCATCTTGTCCATATTGATACGCTGGGGGAAACCGCTGCCGTCGGCGTTCTCATGGTGCTGGGCGATGATCAGCAAGGGGCCGGGCGTGAGGCCCATGCCCTGCGCAATCGCCACCCCCTTGGCGACATGCTGCTGGTACATCTGCAATTCCGGGCCGGTGAAGCCGTCTTCGCGGTGGCGCAGGCGCGCAAGCACGTCCAGTTTGCCGACATCGTGCAGCAGCGCGCCGACGCCGAGGTCCAGCATTTCATCGCGGTTGAGGCCGAACGCGCGCCCCAGCAGCAGCGAAATGATGGACACATTCAGGGCATGTGCGGTGCTGCGGTCACCCGCGCCTTCATTCAGCAGGCGGATATTCAGGTCGCCCTCGATCAGCATCTTGTCCAACAAGGCCGCCGCCAAGGCAGTGCTTTGATCACGGCTGCTGCGCGGGTCCTTGGGCACCAGCTCCATCACCTCGCGGAACGCGCCGGCCGCCTCGTTGTACTGCCGCTCGCACAGCTGCAGGGCCGCCCGCTGCGCCGCCAAGGCACGCCGATGCGCTTCGCGCGCCAGCTCCTCGCTGGAAACCGCCGACAAATCAAGCGCGGCGGCGGCAGGCAAAGGCAGCGGCGTGGCATCCATGTGCAGCTCGCTCTTGCCCGGGCTCCAGCGCACCTTGATCAAACCCAGGCGGCGCAAGATCAGCAACTGCTCTTCGGTCGTGAGCTTGAAGCTGCTGAGCGGGAACGGATGTGCCATCCAGCCCAGGTCCAGGTGGATGAACATCCCCACCTTCAACTGACTTACATCGATCAAGGGATCGGCGTTGACGTCCTTCATATATTTCCTACGCCTATTCGTTGAGGCGCCCTCCGGTCAAGCTTCGGCAAGCCATGGTTAAAACTTAAGTCGTTCCGCGCGTATTCGGTGCCCCAAGCGCTGGCGGCTGAAACTCCCGTGCGAATTGTCACGCCCGCCACGTCCCGCACAGCCGCAGCCCGCTCCGGCGCCGCTGGGCCAATATGACCTTGTAGGTCCATTCGCTCACCCGGCTCACTATATATAGTCACGCACCAAGCGCCTCGGAGCCGCTGCCCGTTTGCGTGCATAAATGCGTGCATGAATTCAATCGAACGGCAGATCACATCGACCCATTCAGGAAATCCCATGACCCAGCATGCCTATATTTGCGACGCCATTCGCACACCATTCGGACGCTACGGCGGCGCCCTGTCCTCGGTTCGGGCGGACGATCTGGGCGCCATCCCGCTGCGCGCGCTGATGGCCCGCAACCCCGGCGTCGACTGGGAAGCGGTGACCGACCTGCTCTACGGCTGCGCCAATCAGGCCGGCGAGGACAACCGCAATGTCGCGCGCATGTCGGCGCTCTTGGCTGGCCTGCCGGTGAGCCTGCCCGGCGCCACCATCAACCGCCTGTGTGGCTCAGGGCTAGATGCGATCGGCTCGGCCGCGCGCGCCATTCGCGCTGGCGAAGCGGGCTTGATGCTGGCCGGCGGCGTCGAGAGCATGAGTCGCGCGCCGTTTGTGATGCCCAAAGCCGAAACCGCTTTTTCGCGCAGCCATGCGGTCTATGACACCACCATAGGCTGGCGCTTCGTCAACCCGCTGATGAAGCAGCAGTACGGCGTTGACTCGATGCCAGAAACGGCCGAAAACGTCGCCGACGACTTTGGCATCAGCCGCGCCGACCAGGACCTGATGGCCTTGCGCAGCCAAATGAAGGCGGTGGCGGCGCAGCAGGCCGGCTATTTCGCGGCCGAGATCACCCCGGTTTTGATTGCGCAGAAAAAGGGCGAGGCGATCAGCGTCACGCGAGACGAACATCCCCGCGAAACCAGCCTCGAGGCCTTGGCCAAGCTCAAGCCCATCGTGCGCCCGGACGGCACGGTCACCGCGGGCAATGCCTCGGGCGTCAATGATGGCGCTTGCGCCTTGCTGCTGGCGAGCGAAGCCGAGGCCGCAAAACATGGCCTGACCCCGCGCGCCAGAGTGGTCGGCATGGCCTGCGCCGGCGTGGCGCCGCGCATCATGGGCATTGGCCCGGCACCGGCCAGCCAGCGCGTGCTGGCCCTGACGGGCCTGAGCCTTGCGCAGATGGATGTGATCGAACTCAACGAAGCCTTTGCCGCGCAAGGCCTGGCCGTGCTGCGCCAACTCGGCCTTGCCGATGACGACATTCGCGTCAACCCGAACGGCGGCGCCATCGCGCTGGGTCATCCTTTGGGTGCCAGTGGCGCGCGCCTGGTCACGACGGCCCTCAATCAGCTGCAGCGCAACGGCGGGCGCTATGCATTGTGCACCATGTGCATAGGCGTCGGTCAGGGCATCGCCATCATCATCGAACGGGTCTGAAGCGCAGCGTCAGCGATGACTAAAACGCACAAGCAAATGAGAATTGCTCCCGTTCAACCTAGGTATTATTACCAGCCGCCGGACCTCTGCGTGGCATACTCAGCCCGGTTTCTTGGTGTACAGCGCCAATATATCAACGGAGATTCCGCTAGAAAAGTTGCCGATCCAACGCTTCTAATTGCGAATCAGCAGCGCTCTGCCGCTTGATGGCGCCGGAGCTTTTTTCAGAAATTGGACTTACGCAAAACCGCCCTGGCGCGCCGGGCTCGCTGCCGACGCCGCAGGGCTGGCCCGATTTTTTTGCGCAAAGCCAGAGATGTACAAGCTCACCCGACCATGTCAGCCGCCCGCAATTTCGATGACCTTGACTACTCCCATGCCGGTGCCGATGCAGCCGCATCGGCCGCGCATGAGCAGACCGCCGCAGGCCCGTTGAAGCGCGATCTGGTCGCCGGGCTTGAAAAAGGCCTGGCCGTCATCGAAGCCTTTGACCAGGAACGCCCTCGGCTGACCATCAGCGAAGTGGCGGTGCGCACCGGTTTGACGCGCGCGGCCGCACGGCGCTATTTGCTGACCCTGTCACACCTGGGTTTCGTGACGCAAGACCGCAAGATGTTTGCGCTGACGCCCCGGGTGCTGCGCCTGGGTCAAAGCTATATGCATTCGGCCAGACTGCCGCGCATCGTCGAGCCCGAACTGCACAAGCTGGCCTTTGCCTTGAAAGAAGCCAGCTCGGCCGGCGTGCTGGACGGCGACGATGTGATCTGCATAGCGGCGACCAACTCCGGCCGCCTGGTGTCGCCCGCCCTGCAGCCGGGCCTGCGCGTGCCGGCCCATTGCTCCGGCAACGGGCGGGTAATGCTGGCGGCGCTGCCGCCCGTCGAGCTGGCGGCCTGGATCGCCCGCCAGCAACTCAGCGCCCTGACGCCGCACACCATCACCCATCCCGAGCGGCTGAACACCGAGATCGCGCGTGCCCGCGTGCTCGGCTATGCCTGCATCGACCAGGAGTTGCAGCTGGGCCTGCGCACCGTCGCGGTGCCGCTGAGAAGTTATAGCGGCGAGGTGGTCGCCGCCATCAATATCAGCGCCCATGCTTCACGCATGAGTATGGATCAATTGGTCGAGCAATGCCTGCCCTCGCTGCTGCAGGCGCAAGCGCATCTGCGCATGCTGCTTTAAGCCGCCAGGTCATTCCAGCGCCGCTGCTGCAGCAAGGGGCTGACCCGGTAACGTTCGCTGCGATAGGCCGTGAACATGCCGTCCAGCAAGGCCACCACGGCCTCGGCCCCGACTTGGCTCAGCCATTCAAATGGCCCGGCCGGGTAATTGACGCCGAGTTTGCAGGCCAGATCCGCCGAGGCCTCGTCGCAGACGCCCTGCCATACCGCATCGCTGCCTTCGTTGACCAACATGGCCACCGTGCGCGCAACGGCAAGCCCGGGCACATCGCGCAGACGCAAGGGCTGCCAGCCCAAGGCAAGCCAAACATCCTCAACCGCCGCCACGCTGGCCGCGCTGACGCGGGGCGCAAAACTCAGCGCCAGCGCGTCGATGCGGTCGGGCGCCAGCGGCCAGTCCATCACCGCCGACTCCGGGTGCTGCCACTCGGCCGCCAGCTGCGCCGCGGTGACGCCGCGGCTCAGATGCACATGGACATTGCCTATCACCAGGCCGTTCCAGTCGGCCGATTCGCCGCGCGTGAAGGCCAGGCCTTTCAAGCTCAAACAAGCGGCCAGCCTATCGGCCAAGGGGCCGCGCCCGACCACGCCAATCGGCGCCAGCTCGGCAACCGGTGCAGCGAGCGCGGGCACCGGCTCGGGCACGCCGACATAAAAGCCCTTGCCCGCTTTGCGCCCCAGGCGCCCGCCGTCAACCAAGGCTTTTTGCACCAGCGATGGGCTGTAGCGCTTGTCGCCAAAATTGGCCTCGAAGACCGACTGCGTGACCAGGAAATTGGTGTCGTGGCCGATCAGGTCCATCAACTCGCAAGGCCCCATGCGGAAGCCCGCAGCGCGCAAGGCACGGTCCAGCTGCGCCGGCGTCGCCGCCTGCTCCTGCAGCAAGGCCAAGGCCTCGGCATAAAAAGGCCGGGCGATGCGGTTGACGACAAAGCCCGGCGTCGACTTGGCATGCACCGGCGTCTTGCCCCAGCGCCGCGCCAGGGCTTCGATCACCGCCGCCACGCCGGCTTGCGTTTCGGCACCCGAGACCACCTCGACCAGCTTCATCAGCGGCACCGGGTTGAAGAAATGCATGCCGACCAGGCGCTCGGGCTTGGCCATGCCGTTGGCCAAGGCGGTCACGCTGATCGACGAGGTATTGCTGGCGATGATGGCGCTCGCGGACAACAAGGCGTCCAACTCGCGCAAAAGCGCCTGCTTGGGCTCCAGCTTCTCAACGATGACCTCGATCACCAGGGCCGCGTCCTTCAAGTCGGCCAAGCCGGTGGCGGCTTGAATCCGCGCCAGCACCGCCGCGCATTCCTCCGCCGCCATCCGGCCTTTGGCCACCAAACCGTCCAGCGCCTTGGCCGTCTGCGCAATCGCCGCCTGCGCCGCACCCTCGCGCAGATCCAGCAGCAGCACCGCATGCCCGGCCTGGGCCGCCACTTGGGCGATGCCCGCCCCCATCACCCCGGCGCCGACCACGCCGATCAAGGCTGGCACTGTGGACGCCACCGCCCATTGCTGATATTCACTCATAGTCCACTCTCGGTCTTGCCCAACCATGCGGCCGGGCGCTTGCCCACAAATGCCGCGAAGCCCTCGCGCGCTTCGGCGCCGGTGCGTACGCGCGCAATCGTCTGGGCCGTCAACTCGCGCACCGCCGGTGTCACGGGCCCCACTTCCAGCTGTGCGAACAACGCCTTGATCTCGCCCTGCGCCTGCGGGCCGCCGGCCAAGAGCTCGGTCAGCCAACGTTCCAGCGCCGCGTCCAAATCATCCGCCGCCACCACCTCATGCAGCAAGCCCATTTGCAAGGCCTCGGCCGCACCGATGCGGGCGGCCGTTAGCGCCAAGCGTCGCGCCTGGCGCGGGCCGACCGCATTGATCAAATAAGGGCCAATGACCGCGGGCAAGATGCCAAAGCGCGCCTCGCTGACGGCGAATTTGGCGTCGCTGCTGGCCAGCGCGATATCGCAGGCGCAGGCCAGCCCCACGCCGCCGCCCAAGGCCACGCCCTGGATGCGCGCCAGCGTGGGCTTGGGGCATTCGGCCAGCAACTGCAGCATGGTGGCGAAGCGCCGCGCATCGTCCAGATTGAGCTGCTCAGAGGCGGCCGCCGCACGCCGCATCCACTCAATATCGGCGCCGGCGCTGAAGGCCTTGCCGGCACCGGCCAACACAATGGCCCGCACGCCGGGGTCGGCCCGGCAATGCTGAAGCGCCTGGGTCAGCTCCGAAATCATCGCTTCATTGAAGGCGTTGTACACCTCCGGCCGTGTCATGGTGATGTGGGCCACGCCGCGCGCGTCGACCGCAATCGTCAATGTCTCCATGTCTGAAACTCCTTGTAATCCGATCAGTATCGCAGCCCAGTTTGGCGTCTATTCACCCGGCACAATGCCGCCATGAACGCCGTCATCCCCATCCATACCGAAGCCAGCCGCCGCCCTGCCAAGGGCGGTGGCCTGCGCGGGCGCCAAGCCAGCGCCGCCGCACGCCAAGCCATTGCCGCACTCTTGGGTGACGCACCGCGCAGGCGTGATCTCTTGATCGAACATCTGCACCGTATCCAGGATGCCCAGGGCCATCTGAGCGTGGACATGCTGGCCGCCTTGGCCGAGGAAATGCGGCTGTCGCAGGCCGAGGTGCATGAGGTAGCGAGTTTTTATCACCATTTCGACATCGTCTACGAGGGCGGCGAGGCGCCGCCGGCCCTGACCCTGCGCGTCTGCAACTCGCTCAGCTGCGCGATCGCCGGCAGCGCCGCCTTGAGCCAACAGTTGCGGGCCTTGCTGGCCGAGCAAAGCGGGGTGCGCGTGCTCGAGGTGCCGTGCGTAGGCCGCTGCGAGCAAGCGCCGGTGGCCGTCATCGGCCGGCGGGCGCTGGGCCGAGCCTCAGCGGCCTCGGCCATGCAGCTGCTGCAACAAGGCGAGAGCGAGGACCTGCGGCCGAGCCATCAGCCGCTGGCCGACTATTTGAGCGGCGGCGGCTACCGCGTGCTTGACGAGTTACTCGACGGCAGTCGCAGCATCGAGCAGACGATTCAAACGCTCAGCGAATCGGGCCTGCGTGGCCTCGGCGGAGCCGGTTTCCCACTCGGGCGCAAATGGAGCATCGTGCGCGCGCAGCCTGCGCCGCGCCTGATGGCGGTCAATATCGACGAGGGCGAGCCCGGCACCATCAAGGACCGCCACTATCTGGAGCGCGAGCCCCATGTGTTTCTAGAGGGCATGTTGATCGCCGCGCATTGCGTGGGCGCCGAGTCCATCTATGTCTATCTGCGCGACGAGTACCACGCGCTGCGCGACACGCTCGCTGAGGAAATCCAGGCCCTGCAAGCCACCCGCAGCGGCCTGCCTGCCATCGAGTTGCGACGCGGCGCCGGCGCCTATATCTGCGGGGAAGAGTCGGCAATGATCGAGTCGATCGAGGGCAAGCGCGGCTGGCCGCGCCAGCGCCCACCCTATGTGGCCGAGCGCGGCCTGTTCGGCCGGCCGACGCTGCAACACAATATCGAATCGCTGCACTGGGTGCGGGCCATCCTGGAGCGCGGCGCCGACTGGTTCGCGACCCAAGGCCGACACGGCCGCCAAGGCCTGCGCTCGTTCTCGCTGTCGGGCCGGATCAACAAGCCCGGTGTCCATCTGGCGCCGGCCGGCATCACCGCCCGCGAGTTGATAGACGAGTATGGCGGCGGCATGCTGGCGGGCCATCAGCTGTACGGTTACTTCCCCGGTGGCGCGTCGGGCGGCATATTGCCGGCCGACCTGGCCGATGTGCCGCTGGACTTCGACACCTTGCAAGCCCATGGCTGCTTCATTGGCTCGGCGGCGGTGATTGTGTTCTCGGATCAGGACAGCGCGCGCGCCTTGGCGCTCAATGCGATGGAGTTCTTCGAGCATGAGAGCTGCGGCCAATGCGTGCCCTGCCGCGAGGGCACGCAACGCGCCGTCGAATTGATGCGTCAGCCCGTTTGGGACCAGCCCTTGTTGGAGGATCTGGCGACGGTGATGGCCGACGCCTCGATCTGCGGCCTCGGCCAGGCCGCACCCAATCCCCTTCGTTGCGCCCTGCGCTACTTCCCGCAAGAGTTCGCCAATGTCTGAGATAACGTTCAAGATAGACGGCCAGGCGCTGCAGGCCGAGGCCGGTGAGACAATTCTGAGCGCCGCGCGTCGCCACGGCCTGAGCATCCCGACGCTATGCCATCAAGACGGCCTGAACCCGGCCGGCAATTGCCGCGCCTGCGTGGTCGAGATCGCGGGTGAGCGGGCGTTGGCGGCGTCCTGCTGTCGCCAACCGCGCGAAGGCATGGTGATTGGCTTGGACAATCCGCGCGTGCGGCGCAGCCAAAGCATGGTGCTGGAGCTGCTGGCCGCCAAGGCGCCGGACCAGGCCCACACGCTGAACTCCGAGCTGACGCAATGGTGCGAGGCGCTGCAGATCGGTGCGCCGCGCTTCGCCCGGCCGGCCGCCCCGGCACCCGACCGCAGCCACCCGGCCATCAGCGTGCAGCTCGACGCCTGCATCCAATGCATGCGCTGCGTGCGCGCCTGCCGTGACGAACAGGTCAATGATGTGCTGGGCATCGCCGGCTGGGGTGCGGCCACCCGCATCAGCTTCGATGCCGACGAGGCGCTGGGCCAGAGCTCCTGCGTCGCCTGCGGCGAATGCGTGCAGGCCTGCCCGACCGGGGCGCTGACGCCGGCCAATGGCGCGGCGCTGCAGACGGCCGATGCGGTGGTCGACTCGGTCTGCCCCTATTGCGGCGTCGGCTGCCAGCTCAGCTACCGGGTCAAGGACAACAAGGTGCTCGAAGCGGTCGGCCGCATGGGGCCGGCGAATCAGGGACGCTTGTGCGTCAAGGGCCGCTATGGCTATGACTATGTATCCAGCGCGCAGCGGCTGACGACACCGCTGATCCGCCGCGCCGGCGTCGCCAAAGACCCCGCCGATATCGGCCGGGTGCGGCGCGGCGAGCTGCCGCTGAGCGATTTGTTCCGCGAGGCCAGCTGGGACGAAGCGCTGGACCTTGCCGCCGCCGGCTTGGCGGCCTTGCGCGACAGCCATGGACTGGGCCATGCCAGCCCGCTGGCCGGCTTCGGCTCGGCCAAGGGCAGCAACGAGGAGGCCTATCTATTCCAGAAGCTGATCCGCCAAGGCCTGCTCACCAACAACGTCGACCATTGCACGCGTCTGTGCCATGCCAGCTCGGTCGCCGCCCTGCTCGAAGGCCTGGGCTCGGGCTCGGTCAGCAACCCGGTGCTGGACGCGCAATATGCGGATGTCATCCTGCTGATTGGCGCCAACCCCAGCTCCAACCACCCCGTAGCCGCCTCCTTCATCAAGAACGCGGTCAAGGCCGGCGCCACGCTGATCGTTGCCGACCCACGGCGGGCGCCGATGGCGCGGTTCGCCACCCACCACCTGGCCTTCCGGCCCGATACCGATGTGGCGCTGCTGAATGCGCTGCTGCATGTGATCATTGCCGAGGGCCTGACCGACCCGGACTTTATTGCCGCGCGGGTCAATGGTTATGAGGCGCTGAAGGCCTCGGTGGCCGAGTGCACGCCGGAGCGCATGAGCGAAATCTGCGGCATCGCGCCCGAGCTGCTGCGCGATGTGGCAAGGCGTTATGCCAAGGCCAACAGCGCGATGATTTTCTGGGGCATGGGCATCAGCCAGCATGTGCATGGCACCGACAACGCGCGCTGCCTGATCGCGCTGGCGATGATCACCGGCCAGATCGGCCGGCCCGGCTGCGGCCTGCATCCGCTGCGCGGCCAGAACAATGTGCAGGGCGCCTCGGACGCCGGCCTGATCCCGATGATGCTGCCCAATTACCAGCGCATCGCACTGTCCGAGGTGCGCGAGCATTTCGAGGCCCTCTGGGCCACGCCGCTGGACCCGCTGCCCGGCCTGACCGTGGTCGAGATCATTCATGCTGCCTATGAGGGCCGCATCAAGGGCATGTTCATCGAGGGCGAGAACCCGGCCATGTCCGACCCCGACCTGGACCATGCGCGCTCGGCGTTAGCAAGGCTGGAGCATCTGGTCGTGCAAGACATCTTCGCGACCGAAACGGCGCTGCTGGCCGACGTGATCTTGCCGGCCTCGGCCCAGCTGGAGAAATGGGGCAGCTATACCAATACCGACCGGCTGATCCAGCTCGGCCGGCCGGCGTTGACGCCGCCCGGCCAGGCGCGCCAGGACTTGTGGATCATCGAGCAGATCGCCCGCCGCATCGGCCTGGGCTGGGTCTACTGGCAGGCCGACGATGGCGACGGCCGGCTTGCGGCGCAAGCCCCGACCGCGCGCGTGTTCGAGGAAATGCGCGCGGTGATGGCGCCGCTGGCCGGTGTGTCCTGGGCCCGCCTGGTGCGCGAAGAAGCGGTGGTGACGCCGGCGCCGCATGCCGACGCGCCCGGCCAGGCCATCATCTTCACGCAGAACTTCCCGACCCAAAGCGGCCGCGCCCAACTGGTGCCGGCCAGCTTCATGCCCGGCCCCGAGCAGCCCGATCTGGCCTACCCGCTGGTGCTCAGCACCGGCCGCGTGCTCGAGCATTGGCACACAGGAGCGATGACGCGGCGCGCCGAGGTGCTGGACGCGCTGTCGCCCACGCCCCAGCTCAGCATGCATGCCGAGGACGCCGCGGCACTGCGCCTGCATGAGGGCCAGGCCATCCGCATGGCCTCGCGCCATGGTGAGCTGCAGGCGCTGCTGCAGATCAGCCCCGAGGTGCGACCGGGCCAGGTCTTCTTGCCGTTTTGCTATTGGGAGGCGGCGGCCAATCTGTTGACCGGCAGCGCGCTCGACCCGGCGGGCAAGATCCCCGGCTTCAAGGTCACGGCGGTGCGGGTCAGTGCAGCGCAGAACGAATCACCGCAAACTCCGAGCTCAGCATGACCAAGGACCTATCCAGCCTGACCCTGCTCATCGCCTGCTCGTTCGGCCTGCTGGCCTGCGCCGGGCCCCGCCACCATCAAACGCCCTATGCGCCGCGCCAGGATGCCTCGGCCGCCCAGCAGCGCGCCCTGGATCTGGCTGCGCGCGGCTACCCAGGCGCCGCACATCAGGCGGAACCGGCCGGCCAACCGCTCGCGATCAGGTCGCAACAATGGGTCGTCAAGGGCGACCCGCTGCCGGTCACGCTGGTGGCGCCCGTGGGCGGCCCCGCCAGCCTGCCTTTATTGGTCTACCTGCCGGGTCTGGGTGAGTCGGCCCAAGCCGGTGCGCATTGGCGTTATGCCTGGGCGCGTGCGGGCTATGCCGTCTTGAGCTTTCAAGCGCTGGACGACGATGCGCGAGCCTGGTCATCCACACTGGCTCGGCAGGCCGACTTCAAGGCCTTGGCGCTGCAGCACCAACAAGCACCGCTGCTGCAAGCTCGGCTGCGCATGCTGGAAGGGGTGCTGGCCGAGGCCAAATTGCGCAGCACCAGTGGCGACACACTCTGGACCCGCGTCGACCTCGACCACGTCGCGGTGATCGGCTACGACCTGGGCGCCGCCACCGCAATGGCCTGGGCAGCCGGCTTGAGACCCACCGCCGCGGCTCAGGCGCGGGCCGTGATCATGCTGAGCCCGTCCGGGCTATCCCGTCCAACGGCCGAAAAGTCGCTGGCAAACATGCCGCCCCAAATGCCGCTGCTGGCGATCAACTCGCAGCGCGCCGCCGACCTGACCGGGGTGCTAGCTTCGGCCAACGAGCGCACCCGCTTCTTCGACGCCCTGCCCGCAGCTTCAAACAAATACCTGCTGCTTTTGAACAGCCCCAGTCATGCCGCACTAGCGGGTGCGAGCGGCATGGCGGAGTTACCCAGCGAACCCAGCGGCCAGGGCTCGGCCAGACGGGGGGCCAGCCAGCCCGGGAAAGGGCAAGGCCCACACAATGTGGTCATGAGCGAAGCGCCACCGCCCACGCTGCTGGACAAGGGCAACCAAGAGGCCGGCGTCGCGATTGAGCACATCAGCATCGCCTTCTTGAATCAGCATCTGCGCGCCAACCCGCAGGCTGCAAGTTGGTTGCGAGAGTCCGCTGCCCAGTGGTTGACGGGCTTGGCCGAATGGCGCAGGCCTTAGTCCAAGCGCGCTTCACCGGGAATGAACAGGCCAGAACGAATCAGCCCGTCCGCGACCTCGTAGATGGCCAGGATATCGACCGTGCCCGGCCCGGCTTCAAAAGTACGGGTGATGGTTTCGTGGTCGATCACCGTGGCGCCGGTCGCGGTCATCAACACGGTTCGGCCAAGCAGCCGGGCATGCAGATTGGGCTCCTTGAAACGATCCACCATCCGCGCCCGAATTTCGGCGTGGCCGCTGGCCAGCAAGACGCCGGGGTAGGCATATTGCTTGGCGTCGGCGGCGTAGGTTGCCAGCCAAGCCTGCATATCGCGGGCGTTGTAGGCATCCAACTGGCGCTGGACGATGGCGGCTTCGGGGCTTGGGGTATGGGGGTTCGACATGGTCACTTTCTCGCTGCAGCGGCAGTTTACTGACGCAGTGCAGCCGAGTTCAGCCCAGGTGCAAAAAACCAGGCGCACCGAGATGCAAGCGGCCGTGAAAAAAAAAGATTTTGAGCGCGCGAATCCTTTGCCAGCATTGCCGCCTCTAGGTCTGGGTCAAACACTTCCGATCAGGACGCCATCACCATGATTTTCCTCAAACGCAATCTGCCCCGCTGGGAGCGCACGGCCCGCATCGTCACCGGCCTTGCCATTGGCGCGGCCGCCTTCGCTGGCTTTGTACCCGCCGGTATCGTCATGTATTTGGCCATCGCCACCGCTGCCACGCTCGTGCTGACGGCCAGCGTCGGCTTTTGCCCGGCCTGTGCGATGCTCGGCCGCCGCTCCCAGGAGGAATAGACCCATGCTCAAGGCCCCAATGCATTTGATTGAAGCCGCCACCAAGGGCGAGGCCGGCGCCGTCGCAAGCCTTTTGCAGGTTTGCCAGCCGGATCTGAAACGCCTGGCTCGGCGCGCTTGCTCGACCACCGAAGACGCCGAGGATGCGGTGCAAGTTGCGCTTTGGCAGCTTTACCGCAAGATCGGCGCCTTGCGCACCGCCGCCACTTTCGCGACCTGGCTGTTTCGCATCGTCGAGCGCGAGTGCTTCAGGCTGTTCAGGCTGCGCAACCGGGCCGAAGACCTGGACGAGTTGGCCCCAAAGGACTTGCCCGCAGCGCCGGCCGTACCGATCGATCTGCGGCTGGACCTGGTGCGGGCGATGGAGCGACTTTCGCCTGCCTACCGGGAAATCCTGCTGCTGCGCGATGTGTACGAGCTGAGCGCGCCCGAAGTGGCCGCTCAACTGGGGCTGAGCCTGGAGGCGGTGAAGAGTCGCTTGCACCGGGCGCGCGCTCAGATCCGGGAGCACTTGCTCGCGAGCGGCTATTGGCAGAAGGACGGCGCACCGGCGCCTCGCGATTTGAAACCAACCGAGGACGCAGATCATGTTTTGTAGCAGCAATATCTGGGTACACCTGCTGCGCGGTGCGGCCGCGTTTGCGCTGATCGCAGGCGCCCTACTTTTCAAGGACTGGGGCTGGATGGGCACCAGCTTGGCGCTGCTCGGCGCACTTT
>JADMJQ010000015.1:45795-71687 GCA_018780415.1 Roseateles sp.
TTGCTGCTACGCGGCTGCCCGATGTGTTGGCTGATCGGCTTGTTTGAGACCCTCAGCAATGGGCGAGCAGGCCGTGGCAAAGAGGTGCCGCCGACACAGTAACGAAGCGGCCTTGCTCATGGCAAGCCCGGCTTGACAGCGCGCTCTCCGCTGGCAAAGTCTCGCTCGGGCTAGAGCGGGAAAAATGGACTATTCCTTTAATTTTCAGATGGGCCAGATCCACGCCTTGCTGGGCTGGTTCAGTGTGGCCATGTTCTTGGTGCGCGGCCTGGCCTACCAGTTCGGCCTCGCCTGGTCGCTGGACGTGCGGGTGCGCACGCTGGTGTTCGGCATCGACCTCTTATTGACCATCACCGGCCTGAGCCTGTGGGTGTTGCTGTACCTGAACCCGCTGCGCGACGGTTGGCTGCTGGCCAAGCTGCTGGCCCTGGCGGCCTACACGGTCTTCGCCCATATGGCGATGGGCAGCCAGCGCTTCCATTGGCCGGCCTATCTGGGCTCGCTGCTGCTGCTGGCCTATATGCTGGGCGTGTCGGTCACGCGCAGCCCCTGGCTGGGGCTGTGAGCGCCGGGGCTCAGCCCAGCTTGGCCAAGCTCTTGCGTGCGCTTTCGACGTTATTTGGATTGGTGTTCTTCTTCGCAAGAAAGCGCTCGTAGGCGGCCTTGGCCTGCGCCTTGTCGCCCTTGGCCAGCAGCGCGTCACCGAGCCGGTGGTCAACCGGCAGGTCATCCGCACCGGCCAAGGTCTTGGCGCGTTCGAACATGCGCACCGCCTCATCGCTCTGGCCCATTTCGGCATGCACGCGCCCCAAGCCATAGCTGCCGGCCGCTTGCGTGGGCTGCTCGCGCTGCAGCTGTTCAAACAGGCTCCTGGCCTTGTTAACGTCCTTCCCGTCCTTCAGATAATGCGTGGCGAGTTGCAGATAGGCGCTGCGGGCTTCGTCCAGCAAAGTTGTGTCCTTGGCGGGCTTCAGCGCCAGCAGCTCGGCCTCCATCTCGGCCCACTTCTTGGCTTCGGCGGCGATATAGATGCGGATGACCCGTGCCTGCTCGGGTTGACTGTTAGCAACCGCGGCCTCCAGTTCGCGCGCCTTGGTCACGCTGCCGCCCAGCATGCCGGGCGCGAACAAATACAGCTTGGCCAACTGAATGCGCGCCGTCGCCTGCGTAGGTTCCAGCTCAAGCGCGCGGATCAGCGCGGCCTTGATGTCGCCCAGCAGGCCCGCCATTTTGAACATGCCGGCGCTACCCATCTGCACATTCAGGCTTTGGGCCGTCACCAGATGGCAGACGGACACCAAGGGGTGCTGCTCCACGCAGGCCTTGGCCTGTTTGGCCCCCGCTTCAACGCGCTTGCTGTCACTGCCGTCCAAGGATGACAGCGCCAGCGACAAGGCCGCGCTGGCCTCGGCATCGGCCGGGTTGGCCTTCAGGCGGGCCTGCGCCAAACGCTCCAGCTCGGCATACTTGTTGGCGTCCACCAAACCATCAAATTGAGCATCCTTGAAGATGGCAGCCTGGGCCGAACCCAGTGCCGCCAACAAGGTGATGGCCGCCAGGAATGAGCGGGAGGGGCGCAGGGTTTGAATGTGCATGGCGAGCGGGCTTCAAGGAGTGGCTGAATGGCGGCGATTGTGTTCGAGCCGCCGCTTGAGCGGCAAGACCCGCGCGATGGTCTGAACAAAGTGCGGCCTGAACTGCAGCCTAGGCGGACTCGACGGGCGGATTGATCAGCCGGCGCAAGAACGGCACCAACAGCAACAGCAGCACTCCCACCGCCACGCTGCCGGCGCCGAGCTGGGTGAACAGCGCGCTATAGCTCGGGTTGCTGAGCAGGGCCGTGCTGTCGGCCGGCTGCGCCACCAGGCCGGAAAAATCGGCCGCAAACAGCGAGGCCAGGCCGGTCACCAGCATCCAGCTGCCCATCATCACGCCCTGATACTGGCGCGGCGCCAAGCGGCCAATCATCGCGTAGCCGACCGGCGCGATCAGCAGCTCGCCCAGGCTTTGCAAGACATAGCTGGCGAACAACCAGACAAAGGCGACCTGGCCCTGCGCATCGGCGAGCACAATGCCCACGGGCAGGGCCAAAAAGCCCAGGCCCATCAACACCAGTGAGGCGGCAAATTGCTGCGGAATGTCGACCGGCCAGCCACGCTCACGCAGCCGGGCAAACCAGCCGGCCAGCAGCGGCCCGCCAATCACGATCACCAAGGTGTTGATGTTCTGCACCCATTGCGGCGCGATCACCACCCCCATCAGCTCCAGCCGCACATTGCCCACGGCAAACAGCTGCAAGCCATTCGGCGCCATCTGGAACAGCGACCAGAACACCAAGGAGCCCAGGGTCAGGATCAGATAGGCCCACATGCGCTTGCGCTCGGCCAGATCGGGGTGTTTGACGGTGATGTAGACCAAGGCAGCGGCGACCAAGGCACAAATGCCCTTGAGCAGCGCGCCGGTGTCCTTGGGCGTTTGCAAGAGCAGCCACAGCAGCGGCACCAGGCCCAGCAAAATGGCCACGCCGACGGCGAAGCGCAGGCGGAACTGCGCCGGACTGACTTTCAGCAGTGGCGTGTCCAGGTCGGCCAGCGTGCGCCAGAACAGCAGCGCCAAGGCGATGGCCAGCACGCCGCCGACGGTAGCGAACAGGAACAGGCCGCGATAGTTCTCGCTCAGTTGGTAATGCCCAGCCATTGTGAAGCCGATGAAGAAGCCGATATTCATGCCGGCGTAGTTCCACAGGAACGCGCCCTCGCGGCGACTGTCCTCGGGCGCAAAGCGCTGGGTCAGCATCATGTTCAGGCAGGTCACATTGAGGCCGCTGCCGACCAGGAACAGGGCCAGCCCCCAGTACAGCAAGGCGCTGGTGCCGCCGGCGATCGCGGCGCAGCCCAAGACCTGCAAAATCATGCCGCCGACAAACAGATTGCGGTTGCTCAGGAACCGGCCGCCCAAATAGCCGCCGAACAAATGCAAGCCATAGTTGAAGGCGCCGAACACGCCCATCATCATCGAGGCCTGCTCGGCCGAAAAGCGCAGATGCTTGGTCGCATAAAGCACCAGGCTGGAATACAGCACCGCATAGCCCAGCGTGGAAAACATCTGCACGAAAAAGAGGACGCCGGCACCGGCGGGGATGCGGGAAAGCAAGCCGTTATGAAAGGACAAGGTGATTTCCAAAAAAGTAAGGCCAAGGGCCGGTCCGGCGCCGCGCAAGAGACTGCAACTCCTTTGAGCAGCGTCAAATGATATCGTTCCGCCGCCGCGACAAAACCACAGCTGATGCGGCCCGGCGCCACCGCCGGCGCTCAGTTTGAAAGGATGCTCGACCATGACCACCCAGTCCCTGCTGCTCAAGTTGATCGCCTTCAAGGCCTGGGCCAATGGCGACTTGTTTCCGCTGGTGATGAGCCTGGGCGCCCAGACGCAGGCGCAAGAGCGCCACAACGCCACCCGGGTGTTGAATCATGTTTATGTGGTCGACCAGATTTTTCAGGCCAATCTGCAAGGCCAGCCTCACGGCTTCAGCAGCCTGAATACGCCCGAAACCCCGCAATTGCAGCAGCTATTTGCCGCGCAGATCGCCGCTGACGAGTGGCTAGCGCATTATGTCGACGGCCTTGACGACAAGGCGCTGAGCGAAGCGCTCGCCTTCAGCTTCGTCGACGGCAAGGCCGGATGCATGACGCGTGCGGAGATGCTGATGCACCTGGTCACGCATGGGAGCTACCACCGCGGCGCAGTGGGCCGCATCCTGTTTCAGGCCGGCGTGCAGCCGCCGCCGGAGACCTTGACGACGTTTCTGCACCGCCAGGGCTAAGCGTCGGCCGCACCGACGCTTAGTTTGGCCTATCAGTTGAAGGTGAGCGGCGTGATGCGGCTGCCGTTCAGGCTCAGATTGCCCATCAAGCCGCCGTTGGTCAGGATGAAGCCGATGATGGGCTGCTGGGCGGTCTGGGTCGACACACTGGCGCTGGCACCGATATTGATCATGGTGATCGAGCCGTCCGCACCGGCCGTCCAGCCGCGGCTGGATTCGAAGTTCCTCAGTGCGTCATCGGTCATGAACAAGATGAACACGCCCTGCGACTGCGCGCCGGCCAGGAAGCCGACCGACGCCTCTGTCATGCGAAAGTGGCCGGTGCTCTTGCCGCCCTTGCGCATCGCGCCGGTGCCGCTGGCGCCGCCGACGATGAAGCCGGCCGAGACAAAGTTGGGGAACACCAACACGCCCTTGGCCGATGCCACCAACTGTTTGGCGCTGGCGTTCTCGTTGTACAGGCGCGCCAGCGAACTCTCGACCGCGGCGTCGATGGCCTGACGCTGCGCAGCCGGGTCGCCGGCCGCACCACCGGTGCTGCTGCAGCCGGTACTCAACAAAGCGGCGGCCGCCAAAGATGCGCCGGTAACGAGGAAATTTCTCTTGTTCATGGGTTCGGTCTTTCTACGTTCGGAACTTCGTTGTACACATATTCACGCCAAGGCGCGAACTCGGGCTGAGGCAAGACTCATGCCGGGTGAGGTGACCATTCGCTAACGCGAAATCGCGGCAGGCCAGCCGAACCATTGTGCACGCAAGTCGCCAAGGGATTCAACCGTTAGCAAATCAAGCGCGCCTGACGCCAACGGGCTATTTACCTTCCCTTATGATTCTGCTATGCAGCGGACTCCAAGGCCCCAATCCGGACTGAATTGGCTTCGTCTCCCGGTCCGGCTTGCGGCCCTGCTGGCGTCTATCTGCGCCCTGGTCGGCGCGCTGATCGGGCTCGCTGTGTGGCTGGAACCAAGCGTGGACCTGTCGGCCTGGCGCGAGCAGGTCGCCCGGCGGGCATCCGAGGCCCTGGGTCGCCCGGTCACCCTGCAAGGCCGGTTTGAGTTGAGCTTGGGCCGCCAGTTCGGTCTGCACATAGGCACGCTGCGTCTGCCGAATGCGGCCGGCTTCAGCCATGCGGACTTGCTCACGCTTGAAGACACCCGGCTGCGCGTCGATCCTGTTGAAGCGCTGCGCGGCCGGCTCGTTCTCGGCAGCATCAAGGCCCGCGAAGGCAGCCTGCGCCTCGAGCGCGATGCCGCCGGGCACAACAACTGGACGCCACCCAGCCGGCGACCGGCCGAGCGCAGCAGCGGCGGCAAGATTGATATTGATCATCTCGACCTACGCAGTTTCAGCATTGAGTTCCATGACCGCAGCACCGCCAAACAATGGGCCTGGGTGCTGGATGAGTTGAGCGGCAGCGCTGGAGCTGGAACCCCGCTTCGGCTGACCCTGCGCGGCCACACGGACCCACAAAGGCACTACACGGGCCAACTTGAAGGCGGGGCCTTGGCGCAGCTGCTGGCCGGCCTTGAGCCCTGGCCCTTCGATGTGAAGCTAGGCACCGACGGCGCCAGCCTGCAAGCCAAGGGCTGGCTGGCCTGGCCGCAACGCCGCACCGAGTTTGCCTTCCAGGCCCAGGCCACGCAGTCTGCCGCTATCGCGGGCTGGCTGCAGCCGGCCGCGAGCAGCGACTTGACGGGCGCGCTCAGCGGCAAGGTCGAGGCAGGGCCCGAGGCAATCGCCGTCAGCGGGCTGCGCGGCCATCTGGGGCAGACCGAGCTGACGGGGGACTCGGCCTTGGCCCTGGCACTGGCACTGGGGCCCGGTCAACGCAAACTCAGCGGAGCCTTGAAGCTAGCGACGTTTGATCTGAGTCCCTGGTTGGCGCAGGACCCGGGCGCAGGCGAGGCGCTATCCCCTCCAAGCCAGCCCTTTGCTTTGCGCAGGCTGGTACCTGCCCAGCTGGCCCTAGAGCTGGATGTCAGCATCGATCAATGGCTGGGCAGCCCCTTGGCGCTGCGCGACACCTATTTCGAGCTGCGCAGTGACGGCCAAACTGCACGGATGCCGCTGAGGGCGACATTGGCCGGTACGCCGATCGCGGGGCAGATTCAGCTCAGCACCGACGAAGCGCTGCCAAGGCTGGCGCTGCAACTCGAAGCAAGCGATTTGCAACTGGCGCCGCTGGTGCAGGACCTGGGCCTGGCTATAGCCCAACAAGGCCAACTGGGGCGGTTGGAACTGCGCCTGGGCGGCGGCGGCGAGACGCTGGATGAGCTGCTGCCGAACCTGGATTTTTCGCTGTTGGCGGCGAACGCACGCATCGCTAACGCTTGGCCTCAGCGGCCACGGGCTGCAGGCCCGCTCAGCGCCAGGCTGGACCAACTGACGCTGGTCGCGCGCCGAGGCGGGCGTCTGCATGGCCAGGCCAGCGGCCAACTGCTCGGTCAACAGGCAGCGCTGACGCTGCGCGGCGCGACCTTGGCCGAGATGCGGCGCGAGTTGCTGGCGCCGTTCGAGCTTGAATTGGCCCTGCATCCCTCGCAGGCAACGCTGCGGCTTGCGGGTTCGGTAGGCTTGACCCCGGCCCAGCGCGACACGACGCTGAGCTTTGACTTCCGCGCACCCCAGTCCGGCGCGCTGGCGCCATTTGTAAGTGTGGCGCCGGCGTCCAAACTGCCCGTCGCGCTGAGCGGGCAATTGCGCATGGCGGCCGATGGCTTGACCCTGCAGGGGACCCAGCTCAAGCTCGGCCGCAGTGACTTGAGTCTGGAGGCCAGCCTCGGCCGCCAGGACGGTGGCCCGGCACCGCAAGCCAGGCTGACCAGCCGGTTGATCGATCTGGACGAACTCGCGACGCTGCGCCCCGAAACTCAGCCCCGCAGCGGCGGCGCGACGGTGCCGGCGGCGATAGCCCTGGCGGACATCGACCTGCCGGATATCGACCTGGCGCTCGCGCTGCAGCGAGTCAAGCTGGCCCGCGCCGATCTGGCCGATCTGCTTGAGCTCGACCTCCATGCCAGCGTGCGTGCCGGCCAATTGCTGCCCTCACCGCTGAGCGCCAAGGTCGCCGGCCAGGCGCTCTCCGGCATGCTTGCGCTGGACCCGCGCGGCGAACAAGCCGAGCTCAGGCTAGAACTCGGCGGCGCGGCCGTCGACATCGGCGCCCTGCTGCGCGGGCTCGGCGCGGCCGAGGTCATCGAGGGCCACGCCGATGCGATTGAACTCAGCCTGAGCGGCCGCGGCAACAGCCCGCGCGAGTTCGCCGGCCACGCCAGCTTGGCGCTGGCATTGCGCGGCGGCCAGATCAGCGTACTTGGCGCCGGCCAGCGCCCGGTCACCGACATCGAGCTCGAGCAAGCCAGCATTCATGCGGCGGCCGGCCAGCCGCTGCGGGCGCAGTTGATCGGCAGCCTTGAGCAAACGCCGCTCAAGCTGGCACTTAGCACGGGCACCTTGGCCGACTTTGTGCGCCAGGGTCGGCATCTGCCATTTGAGTTGGAGGCCGAAGCGGCCGGCGCGCGCCTCAAGTTAGACGGCCAGGTGGCGCTGCCGCTGGGCCGCTCGGGCGATCTGAATCTGGAACTCAGTGGCGAGCGTCTGGATACGCTGACGGCGCTGACACGGGTCGATCTGCCGCCCTGGGGCCCCTGGCGGCTGCGCGGCCCTATCCGCATGACGGCCTCCGGCTACGAGCTGGAGCAACTGCGTTTGCGCGTCGGCGAGAGTCAGCTCGGCGGCCGCGGCACGCTTGACCTCAGCGGGCCAAGGCCAAGGCTGGATGTACGGATCTCCGGGCGCAGCGTGCAGCTGGACGATTTCCCGACCCCCAAGATCAGCGAGCAACAAGCGGCGGGCAGCAGTGCGGCGGGCGAGGCGGGCGAGGCGGGCGAGGCGGGCGAGGCGGAAGAGGCGGAAGAGGCGCCTAGCGCCAACGCGATGAGCAGCTTGCGCGCCAAAATCGGCGGGCTGGCCGTGCGCACCGAGGGCTTGTTGAGCGCGGGCTTCTTGCGCCGCTTCGACGCCGATGTCGAGGTGGTCGCGCGCGAAGTGTTCTCCGGCAGCGACCGCTTGGGCGACGGCGAGTTGCAGCTGCAACTGCAGGACGGCCGCCTGCGCGTGGACCCGGCCTTTGTCAATCTGCCCGGTGGGCGCATGCATTTTTCGGCCAGCTTCGACCCGACCGGCGACGCGATCGAGTTTGCCGCCAAGGCGGCGATTGAACGCTTCGACTACGGCATCATCGCCCGCCGCATGCGCCGCGCCGGCAATGTCCAGGGCTTGTTCAGCTTGAATCTGGAACTGGCGGGCAAGGCGCCCAGCCTGGACACGGTGATGCGCAATGCCAACGGCAAGATCGATATCGCCGTCTGGCCCAGCAATCTGCGCGCCGATGTTTTCAATCTGTGGTCGGTCAACCTGGTGCTGAACCTGTTGCCACTGATGGATCCGGGCGGCCAGCCGCAGGTGAACTGCGTGGTGGGCCGCTTCGACCTGGTTGACGGCAGGCTCAGCGAAGAAAACCTGACCATAGACACGACGCGGGTGCGGGTCAGTGGCAGCGGCTTTGCCGACCTGGCGAGCGAAGAGCTGGCCTTTGTGTTTCGCCCGCGCGCCAAGGGCTTCGCGCTGTTCCGCGTGCAAACCCCGCTGCGGGTCAGCGGCACGCTCAACAACCAGCGCATCGGCATTCACCGGGGTGATCTGATCGGCTCGACGATACGCTCCGTCCTGTCACCGATCTGGTTGCCGATCGAACGGCTGATGCTGGGCCCGAACCCCCGCGATGGGTCCGATTTGTGCACCGACCCCTTGGGCGCGGGCGGGCGCTGAGCTCGCCTATGATCGCAAGCGCTTTTGCCGCGGCGAACCGGTCGCTACTCTCAACTTTTTCTCACTCTGAGCCCATGAAAACGCTTGAAACTCTGTCGTTCGGCTTGGCTGCTTTGGCGCTGTCGCCGCTGGCCGCGATGGCCCAGTCTTGCACGGACATCGCCCTCGACAGCGCCCGTTTGGCTTGCTATGACCGCGCGGCTGGGCGGCCGGTTCCTGATGCCGTGGCCGCCGCCGAGCCGGCGGCTCTGCCCGCGCCTGCGCCGGTGCCTGTGCCGGCAACACCGGAATCGCGGCCGACCAAATGGACCGGACAGACCTTCTCCGAGCGTTTTCAGCTCGACCCCGAAACCAAGGACGGCTTGTTCAAGGTCAAGCCGCATCTGCCGGTCTACGTCTTGCCGATCAGCTGGCGCCAGAACGTCAACCGCAACCCCAGCTCGCCCAACCCCTCGAACAACGCCTTGGGTGTGGGCGCGGCCGACAAAGAGGTGGAGGCCAAATTCCAGCTCAGCCTGAAAACCAAGATGATGCAGAACATCCTGGGCAGCGAGATCGACTGGTGGGCGGCGTACACGCAACAGAGCTTTTGGCAGATCTACAACACCGAGGATTCGCGCCCCTTTCGCGAAACCAACTACCAACCCGAGACCTTCTTGACGCTGCCGCTCAGGATGGGGCCCGAATGGTTGCGGCTGCGCATGCTCAATCTGGGCCTGGTGCACCAGTCGAACGGCCAGTCCGATCCGCTGTCGCGCTCATGGAACCGCGTCTATCTGACCTTGGGCGCCACCTCGGGCGGCCTGAGCCTGTTCGTCAAGCCCTGGTGGCGGGTCAGCGAGAAGGCGTCCAACGACAACAACCCCGACATCAGCGACTACGCCGGCCGGATTGAGCTGCAGGCGGTCTACAACTTCGGCCAGCACATCATTTCAGGCACGCTGCAAAACAACCTGAAATTCAATACGAGCACGCCGAACCGCAGCAACGCGCAGATCGAATGGGCATTCCCGCTTGTCGGTGAACTGTACGGTTATGTGCGCGGCTTCGGCGGCTACGCGGACTCGCTGCAGAACTACAACTTCCGCAACTATGGGCTGGGCCTAGGGGTTTCCCTGGTGCAGTGGCGTTGAGGGAATTGTTCACCGTAGATTTCAGGCCTTAGGGGTGTATTTGTCACACAAGCAGCATTAATATGCTGCAATGCACAAAAACACCTCCCCCCAAAGTCGCAAGCCCGTTCTGGTTGATTTGGCGCTGCAAGGTGGCGGTGCCCACGGCGCCTTCACCTGGGGCGTGCTGGACCGCTTGCTGGAAGAAGACTGGCTCACATTCGACGGCATCTCGGGCACCTCGGCCGGTGCGATGAATGCGGCGGTGATGGCCAGCGGCCACGCGCATGGTGGTGCCGACGGCGCTAAGGCCGCGCTGGAGGACTTCTGGAAGCTGGTCTCCGACGGCGCCAAGTTCAGCCCGATGAAGCGCAGCCTGATGGACATCATGAGCGGCCAGTGGACGCTGGACAACTCGCCGATGTACCGCGCCGCCGAGCTGATGACGCAGGTGTTCTCGCCCTATGACCTGAACCCCAGCGGCAAGAACCCGCTGAGCGAGATTCTGGCCAAGACGGTTGATTTTGAATGCCTGGCGGCCGCGCCGATTCGCTTGTTCATCACCGCCACCAATGTGCGCACCGGCGCCGGGCGTTTGTTCCGCAATGCCGAGATCACCCCCGATGTGCTGTTGGCCTCGGGCTGCTTGCCGACCATGTTCCAGGCGGTCGAGATCGACGGCGAGTTTTACTGGGACGGCGGCTATTCGGGCAACCCGACCATCACGCCGCTGGTGCGCGAGTGCCGCTCGCAGGACACGATTCTGGTGCAGATCAACCCGATCGTGCGCGAGGCCATCCCCAGGACGGCGCGCGATATCGCCAACCGCTTGAACGAGATCTCCTTCAACTCCCCGCTGTTGAAGGAGCTGCGCATGATCGCGCTGCTGCACCAATGCGCCGATTCCGACAGCGGCGAGGGTGGGCAATGGGCGCATATGCGCATGCACCGCATCGCCACCGACCGGGTCACCGAGCTCGACTCCAGCTCCAAGATGATCACCGAGTGGAAGTTCCTGTGCGGCTTGCGGGACGAAGGCCGACGCACCGCCGGGCTCTTTCTTGAACAGCATGGCGATGCGCTGGGCAAGCGTTCCTCACTGGATCTGAACTCACTGCTGGAGGCACAGTAACCATGGGCTTGCTCGGCATACTTCTGGGCTTGGGCCTGTTGGTCTGGCTGGCGTTTCGCGGCTGGAGTGTGTTGGGCCTGGCGCCGGTGGCCGCAATGATTGCGGCCGGCTTCGCCGGCGAGCCCTTGCTGGCGCATTGGACGCAGACCTTTATGGGCTCGGCGGCCGGTTTTATCGCCCAGTTCTTCCCCTTGTTCTTGCTCGGCGCGCTGTTCGGCAAGCTGATGGCCGACAGCGGCTCGGTCAGCGCGATCGCGCAGTTCATCACCGAGCAGTTGGGCAGCAAACGCGCCATTCTGGCGGTGGTCTTGGCCGGCGCCTTGGTCACCTATGGCGGCGTCAGCCTGTTCGTGGCGATGTTTGTGCTGGCACCGATGGGCCAGGCCTTGTTCAAGGCGGCCGATATCCCGAACCGCCTGCTGCCCGGTGCGGTGATGCTGGGCACGGCGACCTTCACAATGTCGGCACTGCCCGGCTCGCCGGCGATTCAAAACGCCATCCCGATGCCGTTTTTTGAGACCACGCCCTTTGCTGCGCCAGGTCTGGGCTTTATCGCCGCCTTCATCATGTTCGGCTTCGGCATGTGGTGGTTGAGCCGCTCGGAGGCGGCCGCACGCCGCAACGGCGAGGGCTTTGGTGGGCCGCTCGCTGCGGTCTCGTCGGCCACACAAGCCGCAGGCGATACCGTGGTGCGCGAGCGCGCCACCGTCTCACGCGAGTTTGATCCCGCCGAGCTTGAACATGGCGCCCGCAGCGCACAGCTGCCCAGCATCGGTGTGGCGCTGTTGCCGCTGATCGTGGTGATGGCGGTCAACCTGACGATGTCGCTGCTGGTGCTGCCGCGGCTGGACACCAGTTTCCTGAACGAGCCACGCTGGGGCGGCACCAGCATCGCCAGCGTCGGCGGCGTCTGGTCGGTGCTGATGGCGCTGAGCGCCGCCATCGTGGTCTTGTACGCCTGCAACCGCAGCCGCTTGCAGAGCTTGCGTGACACGGTCGACGCCGGCCTGAATGCGGCCGCCCTGCCCATCATCAGCGTGGCCAGCCTGGTCGGCTTCGGCGCGGTGGTCGCCGCCCTGCCGGCCTTTGCGGCGGTGCGCGAATGGGTGCTGACCATCGAAGGCGGGCCCCTGGTCGGCCTGGCGATTGCCACCAATGTGTTGTCGGCCTTGACCGGCTCCGCCTCGGGTGGCTTGACGATTGCGCTCGGGGCCTTGGGCGAAACCTATATGGAACTGGCCTACACCTACGGCATTGACCCGGCGCTGATGCACCGGGTCGCCGTCATCGGCGCCGGCTCACTGGACAGCCTGCCGCACAACGGCGCGGTGGTGACCATGCTGGCCGTCTGCGGGGCCACGCACAAAGAGAGTTATTTCGACATCGTGATGGTCGGCATCGTCAGCGCCATCCTGGGCCTGGTGGCCGTGGTGGTCTTGGGCTCGATCTTCGGCTCGTTCTGAGGCCACTCTGACGCACCGCCGGCTGCTGGGATAGCAGCCCGCCCCCTCCCCTGTTTTTTCCTCATTCAACCAAGCCTCAAGCCCAACGCTCGAGGCTTGGCTTGCTGCCGTCGGTGTACGGCAACGAACAGACCGGCACTTCCCAGCAGGGAAATGATGTTCGCTCGGGCCTTCTTCCGCCACGTGCGCCGGTCAGCCGAGTGATGAACTTGGCGTGGTGCAGCGGCTTGGTTTTGAGGCTTGAAGCGCCTTTTTCACCGTCACTAACTTCCCCCAACGCAATCACACATCGCAAGGGACTCCCCATGAACAATTCACCTGACAACTGCGAGGGCGACGGCGTCGGCCCCATCGTCGCCGGCGCCGCCGCCCGCTCGGCCGCCGCCATTGACCCGGCGCGTGAAGACGCCTTCTGGCGCCAGAACTATGCCGACAACGCCTATGTGCAGCAGGGCGCTAGCTTCGATGACTACGGCCCCGCCTACGGCTTCGGCGTGAACGCCTTCGAGCGCTACCCAGGGCAGAGCTTCGACGCCGCCGAGCCGACGCTGGCCGAGGAATGGTCCGCCCACCGGGGCGAGTCCACGCTGGACTGGGAACGCGCCCGGCATGCCGCCCGCGCTGCCTGGACGCGCCTGTCTACCTGAGCAGCCCAGCATCCACAAAGCACATCAACAAAGCTTGACCGCACTGTTTCAAAGCAAGGATCAATGACATGAAGAAGACCGACAAGCCCGGCCCCGCGAGCGCAGCAACCATGGTTGATGCGGCTGTAAAGCAAGGGGCCGAAGTGCAAGAGCTGACCGGCGCGATGCCTTACAACAGCGGCAAGCCGCTCGAGTTCGGCCGCGCCAATGCCATGGCGCCGCCCGAAGGTGCGCACCCGGCCGCCGCATCAACGGCGGCCATGGCCAGCACGCTGAGCGAGCGCAATGTGTCCGCCAAAACCGCGGGCGACGCACTGGGTGCGCTGGGCGAGTCTCGTACCGATGCAAGGGGTCAGACCTTGACGACCAACCAGGGCGTGCCCGTTGGCGACAACCAGAACTCCCTGAAGGCCGGCCTGCGCGGCCCGACCTTGCTGGAAGACTTCATCCTGCGCGAGAAGATCACTCATTTCGACCATGAGCGCATTCCCGAGCGCATCGTGCACGCGCGCGGTTCGGCGGCGCATGGCTTTTTTGAGGCCTACCAGTCCATGGCCGAGTTCACACGTGCCGCGCCGCTGCAGGCCGCGGGCAAGATCACACCGGTGTTCGCACGCTTTTCCACCGTGGCCGGTGAACGCGGTTCGACCGACACCGCGCGCGATGTCCGCGGTTTTGCCGTCAAGTTCTACACCGACGAGGGCAACTGGGACCTGGTGGGCAACAACATCCCGGTATTTTTCATCCAGGACGCGATGAAGTTCCCCGACCTGATCCACGCTGTCAAACCCGAGCCCCACCACGGCATGCCGCAGGCCGCGTCGGCGCACGACACCTTCTGGGACTTCGCCTCGCTGAGCCCCGAGACCACCCACACCTTGATGTGGGTGATGTCGGACCGCGGCATCCCGCGCAGCCTGCGCATGATGCAGGGCTTCGGCGTGCATACCTACCGGCTGGTCAACGCCCAGGGCGAGTCGCAGTTCGTCAAGTTCCACTGGAAGCCCAAGCTCGGCACGCATTCGCTGGTTTGGGACGAGGCGGTGAAGATTTCCGGCGCCGACTCCGACTTTCACCGCCGCGATCTGTGGGAGGCGATCGAATCCGGCGAGTACCCGGAATGGGAGCTGGGCCTGCAGATCTTCAGCGAAGCCCAGGCCGAGAGTTTCAGCTTCGATGTGCTCGACGCCACCAAGCTGATTCCGGAAGAGTTGGTGCCGGTAACGCCTGTGGGCCGCATGGTGCTGAACCGCAACCCGGACAACTTCTTTGCCGAGACCGAACAGGTCGCGTTCTGCACTGCCCATGTGGTGCCCGGCATCGACTTCAGCAATGACCCGCTGCTGGCCGGCCGGATTCATTCCTATATCGACACCCAGATCTCCCGATTGGGCGGCGCCAACTTCCATGAAATCCCGATCAATGCGCCGCTGGCCCCGCTGCATAACAACCAGCGTGACGGCCAGCACCGCCGGGCCATCCCGCGCGGCCGCGTCGCCTACGAGCCCAATTCGCTGGCCGGGGGCTGCCCGTTCCAGGCCGGCGCCGCCGGCTTTGTCTCGTTCCCGCAGCCCAGTGGTCCGCAAGACGGCGACAAGCTGCGTGGCAAGCCCGAGAAGTTCGCCGACCACTACACCCAGGCGACGCTGTTCTGGGCCAGCCAGACTCCCGTTGAGCAGGCGCATATCGTCGGCGGCTTTCGCTTTGAGCTGAGCAAGCTGACGGTGCCGGCGATCCGCGAGCGCATGTTGTCGTCGCTGGTTAATGTCGCGCCCGAACTTGCCGCTGCGATTGCCGCTGGCTTGGGGATGGCGGTGCCCAAGGCGATGCCGAAAGCGCTGGCCCAGGTACTGTCGCCCGAAATCAGTACTTCGCCGGCGCTGTCGCTGACGGCCCTACCGGGTGATGGCGGCATCCGCTCTCGCTGCGTCGCCATCATTGTCGCGGACGGCGTCGACGGCGAGGCCATCGCCAGCGTGCAAGCGGCGCTGCACGAGGCCGGGGCGACGTCACAGCTGATTGCACCGCGGTTGGGGCCGGTCAAGCTCGCCGGCGGCAAAACCTTTGAGGCCAACGCCACCTGGGAGAACGCAGCACCGGTGCTGTTTGACGCCTTGGTGCTGCCCGACGGGGAAGCCGGCGTGGCCTTGCTGGGTCATCATTTCGAGGTGATGGACTTCATCTCGAATCAGTACCGGCACGGCAAGACCATCCTCAGCCTGGGTGCGTCACACACCCTGCTAGCCCGGGCCGGTGTGGGCGCCACCCTGGCCGACGGCAGCGCGGACCCGGGCCTGCTGATCGCGGCCGGCGCCGATGCCGAGCAAGCGGCCGCCGGCTTCATTGCCGCGCTGGGCAAACACCGGCACCCAGAACGGGAGGCCGGCAACGCCAAGCGCTGAACTCGCCCTACTTGACGGCGATGATCTCCCGCCCTTTGAGCTGCTCAATGATCAGATTGGCAAAGGGCGGGGCCTCTTGCGCCACCGAGCGCGGGTTGAAGGTGGTGGTGGTGACGGCCCAGACCAGGCGTCTTGTGTTCACGTCAAACAGCTTGGTCTCGACGGTGGCCAGATCGTACTGGCGCACCTCCTGGACCGGGAAGCTGCCGCGCGAATGCATGCCGCCCCAGCTATTGCTTGGACCCCAGGCGTTGTGCCCCCAACCCATGCCGCCATGCACCATGGTGGTTTGCACCTGGGTGCGGGTGTCCACACCGAGCACGCGCACCAAGAGCAGGCCCTGCGCGCCGGTGCCCTTCACGGCCGCCTCAAAGTCGGCCTGCGACAGGGCCGGGTCGTCCAGGCGCAGCGTGTGACCGGCCAGCGCGTCGACGCCGGACGCGCGCAGGCGCTCGACGAACACCTCCTCCACCAAGCGATCTTCGGCCACCGAGTTGATGCTGCCGGCAACCACGAGCTTGCGCATTGGCGGGCCCTTGAAATCGGTGTCGAACCAGGCCGAGCGCACCGAGGTGGACTGGCAACCGGCGCTCAGCACCGTGACGGCCAACAAGGCCAGCGTTGAAGCAAATTTCATCTTGAGTTCTCCTGTCTTACAGCTCACGAAAAAATGTCGGCACCACCGGTTCAAGGCTTGACGGTCTCCGACTCCACCACCATGTCCAACACATACAAAAACGGCGCGCCACCGCCCACGGCCGCGCGGTCAAAACGCTTCAGGCGCAAGACATTGCGCACACCGGGCTTGTGGGTGTAACCCTCAATGGTCTCGGCAAACGGCTGCCAGGCGCCGGGCGTGCCAATCATCAGCCCTTGTTCGTCGAAGCGGCGCTCGCGCACTTGCAGGCAGGAGGCGGGGGCGCCTTGCGCGCTCGTGCACGCCGCCGTCGTCGCCGCCACCTCGACAAAGACCCGGGTCGGCTGGCCATACCTCGCCTCGGGTGTCATTTGCCCGGTGAAGAACAGCGTCGCGTTGCTTGGCGTGCTCAGGCGCAGCGTGGTCGCCATGCCGGCCAACACCTCGCTCTGGACCGGTTGCGCCAAGAGCTCGGCCAAGGCCGAGTCCACTTTCATCGCGGCGGGCTCACAGGCCATCATCGTCGAAGCCATACGGCCAAAACTCAGCTTGCCCTCCGCATCGACCTGGAAGCTGCTCATCATGCGATTGCAGCCGCCCTCGATATTGAAACGACCGCCACTGAAGTTGAAATGGACCTCGCGCGGGGCAAGCGCCGGCAGGCCGGCAATCGGCTGGCCCTGCGCGTCGGCGGCCCAGGCCAGCGTCCAGCGATGCCCCTCCAATGTGCGCGGTAGCTCCGCGGCGGGGAGCGGGTTCAGTCGCGTCAACTGCCGCTGCGTGGCTTGCGGCCACACCGCTGCGGCACCTGCATCCAACAAGGCCAGCCGACCCTCGCCGACCAGCAGCTGGCGACCACTGCCCTGTTCGTCGAGCGTGATCGCATTGCCATCCGCCTGCCAGCTGAAGCGGCCACGCGAAACTTTAGGCGCCGGGTCGCGCTCCAGGTACTGGACCGAGAGCTCGAAACTCTGATCCCGGTTCAAGCGCAGCCGAGTCTGCACGCCGGGGCAGTTCGCGCAGGGCAAGGTTCCCGCATAAGTGCCGGCCCAGTCGAGCGCGTTGCGGCTGCTGTGTGCAGGGTCGGCAGCCATCACAGCGGCGGTGCTAGCGTCGCCCTTGAGCGGTGCACAGGCCGACAGGGCGATGGCCGCCAGCAAGCCAAGTACGCCGTAGCCGAACGTCGTAGCGGGTCGTAGTTTCATCATCAAGCGCTCCAAAGTGTTTGAGGGCGGGCCTGCGCATCAGGCCGCGGGCCCGCGGAAGAAAGACGCGGTTTCAAAGGTAGCCGCGGCAAAACCCTGGCCATTCAACTTGAGGCTGCGCTTGAGCACAAAGTCGAACAAGAGCACATTGGTTTCGCGCAGCCGCCGCAGCGGCTCGAGCGCGGCCGGGTCCAGCATCTTTTGCTCCACCACGGCCTTCAGGTAAATCAGCGGCACGATGCCGGGCAGTGGATAGTCCGAGCCATTGACCAGACGGTCATGCCAATCGGGCCGCGCCAGCAGCCGGCCCAGCACATTCATGCGGTTGCCCTGCGTAACGGCGGCGATATCGCCGGCCAGCAGCCCGCGGTACTTGGGCTCATCCATCAGGCGGGCGAACAAATCGAAATTGGGCAGCAGGGCGCCGCCCTTGCGATCGATATCCTCGCCGTCACCGAGCGACGCGCAATGTGCAATCACCACGCGCACGCCGGCGTCAAGCGGGCGCCGTAGACGTAATGGGTTACCCAGATGCTCACCGAAACCATGCACGGCGCGCTCGTCGCCGGCATGGGTGATCAGGGGGATCTTCAATGCCGCCAGCTTGGCGTAATAGGCGTCGCAACGGGCATCGCCGGGGTCGATGTTCTGCGCCGAGGGCAACCATTTGATCGCCCGCGCACCGCGCGCTGCGGCAGCGTCCAGCCGGTCCAGCGCGGCCGGGTCATAGGGGTGAATCGAGGCCACCCATTCGATATAGGCCGGGTGGCTGCTGGCCAGGCCCGCCGCATAGTTGTCGGGCACATGGAAGGTGGAGCGCTCCGGCATCGCGGTGCCGGTGGCGTCCCGGGCCCAGTCAAAGCCGAACAGCATCACCTTGAAGCCCGGCGCCATCGCCCGGCATTGCGTCAGCAGGCGTTCGACGAAACTCGTGTCGGCCCGGCCGGCCGACTCATCAACACAGGACGCGTTGACGTACATCGCTTTTTGGGCATAGCCCACCGGCTTCCAGATATTGTCCAGGCGCGGGTTGAACCAGAGCCCGCTGCCCGATGCGCCGTCGCCGAAGGCATGGCAGTGGCTGTCCCAGACCTTGCCGGCGTCGACGCCACGCCAGGCGGCTTGCACCAAGGGGTGCTCACGCAAGTCGGCCGGCAAGTCCGGCAGGCAGGCGTTGAGCACGCCGTCGCGCAAAGAGAAATCACAGCCGCTCAAAAGCAGCCCAGCGCCGGCAGCGGCGCCCACCAAGCTGCGTCGCTTCATACGGCGCCGGCGCCCGTTACAGCTGCTGGATGCCGTTCGCCGTCACGCGCACGCGGTCACCGATGCGCAGCGCTGGCGCCGAGGTTTGCTCGATGGTCGCGCGGCTGCCGTCGTCGTAACGCACGCCGATCTGCCAAACAATGGTTTGCTGCGTGGCCATATGGTTGCCGGCCATGGCGCCGGCGCCCGCGCCAACCACGGTGGCCACCGTCTGACCGCGCCCGCCGCCCACCTGGTTGCCCAGCAGGCCACCGATCACGGCACCGGCGATGGCGCCGCCGGTGGCATTGCCGTTCTGAACCTGGCCTTGAACGATGGACTCGACCACGCCGTCGCGCGATGCAGGCTGAGTTACTTGAAACGCCGGCGGCGTGCTGCAAGCGGCCAACAACAAGGTCAGACCGGCGGCGCAAACGGTGGCGGCACGGCGAATGGTTGAAAAATTGATCATCTTGCTACTCCTATGAAAAGAAATGGGTACACCAGCTTACTCGCGAATCGAGTTCAGCAAGAACATCGCTGACGGCCTGTTCTTGCTCATGCAAACCTCGTCTTGATAAAAAGGGCTAACACGCCACACCCAGGCCTGAGTATCATGCGCGGCCGGCCACCCAATTGCCGCTCCAGTGTACAGCGGTGATTGGCGTTAGCAGAGGCGCAATTCGCCTGCGCAGGTCGCCCAAACAGGAGAGAGAAATTTGAGCTCATCGTCTGCACTGCGGCGCCCATGGCGAGCTTGTTTGCTCGGTCTCCTGATTTTGTTGAGCGCTTGCGGCTCGCTGCCCCGCAACCCCGTGCCGGTCAGGGATTCGGCCGCCGCCACGGTGCCCGGCATGCCCGACGTCCGGGCCCGCGCCGGCCAAGCCAGTGCCGCCATGGAGGCGGATCTGATTGCCTCATTCAAAAATGAATCGGCCGATGACTTTCCGGCCGCAGCAGACGGTTCTGTTCGTTATGCCCATCTGGCTTTGTCCGGTGGTGGCGCTAACGGGGCCTTTGGCGCCGGCTTCATCAATGGCTGGACCAGCAGCGGCAGCCGGCCCGTTTTCAAGGTCGTGACGGGCGTTTCAACTGGTGCGTTGATGGCGCCCTTCGCCTTCCTCGGGCCCAACTATGACCAGGCACTGCGGGAGTTCTACACCAAGACCAGCACACGCGACATTTTCACGCTGGGTTGGCTGCTGCGCCAGTTGCTGGCCGGCGAAGCCTTGGCGAGCACAGCGCCGCTGGCGGCCATCATCGAGCGCCATGTCGACGCCGACTTCATGCAGCAGATCGCCGCCGCCCACAACCAGGGGCGTCGCCTGTACATAGGCACCGCCGACCTTGACGCGCGCAGCTTCGTGGTCTGGAATATGGGCTTGATCGCCGGCAGCGGCCGCCCCGAGGCGCTCGAACTGTTCCGCAAGGTGATGCTGGCCTCGGCGTCGATACCGGTGGCGTTTCCGCCGGTCTTCTTCAAGGTTGAAGTAGGCGCCGAGGGACGAAGTTATGACGAGATGCATGTGGACGGCGGCGTGGGCTCGCGCGTCTTCCTCAATGGCGGTGTGTACCGGGCGTCCATCTTCCAAGACCGCGGTGGCTTGGGCGTCGGGCGGGAGGACATCTTTGTGATTCACAACGGCCAGTTGGTGCCGGTGCCCGACCCGGTTACCCGGTCGATGCCGGCGATTGCGATGCGGGTGCTCGACGCCACCAGCCGCGTGGCGGTGTTGGGCGATTTGTTCAGGATCTATGGCCATTCACGGCTTAACGGTGCCGGCTTCCAATGGGTCACCATCCCCAATGATGTCAGCATGAGCAGCGATGAAGCCTTTGATCCGGTGCAGATGAATATGCTGTATCAGTTCGGCTACCACATGGCCTTGTCGCGCCAACCCTGGGCCACCGCCCCACCCGGCCGTCAGAGCGAGTGAGTACGGATGTCAATTCACCGTCAAATTTGCGTCTTAGGATTTGTGCCGCACTCCGTGTCTGCGCGCCTGTGCGGCCGGTCCGACGCTCGTGGCCTGAAGTTCCCGCCGGCAGCATGGCTTGCCATGCAGCAATTCATCATCATCAACCTTGCAACGGAGTGAATCACCATGTCCAAGAATAGCCTGATGGCCACCAGCGGCGCTGTGCTGGCTGCCCTGCTCGCCAGCGCCTGCACCAAGGCGCCGGAGCCGCCCAAGGTCGAAGCCCCGCCTGTGGCCGCAGCGCGTGCGCCGATCACGGTGGAGGACGTCAATGCGGCCCAGCAAGGTTGGTGTGACGCGCTGATCAGCATTGCCAAGGCGCATGCCGAGGGCGGCGATTACAAGGCCATCGCCACGGCCGTGCTGTCCAATGTCTACAACTACGACGCCGGCATGGTGCTGTTCAATCCGACGCTGACCTTTGGCGCGCAGAACTTCCGACTCGACAAAGAAGGCGCGGCGGCCTATTTCATCGGCGGCAACCCCAAGTTCCCCAATGACAGCGGCTTCGCGCTCAAGCCCTGGGTCAATTGCAGCTACACCAATGCAGGCAATAACGCCGGCGTGCTGATCGAGGGCGAGACCGCCATGACCATGGGCAATGTGACCTTGATCGACAACAAGGGCGCGCAAACCACGGTGGACAAGTTCTTCGCCTTCAAGCGCGGCGCCGACGGCAAGCTCAAGATCATCGTCCACAAGTCCGCATTGCCGTTCGCGCCGACTTGATGCAGCAGGCTTGAACCCAAGCCAGCGAGGTTCAGGTGTTCGGGCCGAGCGCCGGGCCGCCCCAAGCCGGCCCGCGATGGCGATTGACGGGGCTCGCTGCCCCGTCAATCGCCGCCCCCTCGGGGGGCCGACCCCGCCCGCGTCCAGCGAGGCGGGACCGGACGGGGGGCTCACTTCACCGCCAAATGGCGTATCCGAGGCGGAAAGCCCAGGGCTCACGCTTGTTGTAATTGAGCAGCGTCTCCCCATAGCCGGTGAAATACTGGGCCATCAAGTAACCCGATAGTCCGGGGACAAAGCGGTTCAAAGGGTAGGTCGCCTGTACGTCCGCGCTGAAGGCCTTGGACAACGTGCCCTTGCGCAGGTCCAGGGCGAGCTGCCAGTCGTTGCTTTTGCCGTAGGTAAAGCGGAAGTCGCCATAGCCACGGTATTTGCCCATATCCGGGTTCTCGTCCTTGTCCAAATAGACATAGAGCTTGGGCTCAAACGTGCTGTGAAAGCCGCTGCTGTCGCCAAAGGTGAACTTGGGCTTCACGTAAAGGATGTCGATGCTGCGGGACTTGGCGTCCAGGTCGTCCCGGCCATTCGATTCATGCTCATAGCCGGCCGCAAAGCCGACCTCATTGGCGGCCACGCGCCAACCGGTGCTGGGAGACTGATAAAAGAAGCCGGGCTTGTACTTGGTGTCGACAAAAGGCTTGGAGTCGCCGGTCAGGTCCCAGAATGCGGTCTGCGTATAGCCAAAGTACAGGTTGTCGACCACCCGCCGCGAGAGCTTGTCGGCCGGCTCGTACAGGCGCAACTTGAAGCTGATCTGAAACTTCGCATTCGCCTCGATGCCGGACCCGATCGCGGCAAACATCGGTTCATTGAAACTCAAGCGGCCTTGGTCCTGCAAATTGGGGTCGCTGTCGGCGCGCACGGCCAAGGTCGTGATCGCCGCCGCGCTAGCAGCCTGCGCCGGCGCGGCGGCGACTGCCACAGCCGCCGGCGCATTGGGCGTGGACAACTGCACCAGCATCGCCGGCGCGTCGAGGTCGAGTGCATCAATGCGCACCCGTCCGCGCAGATTGGCCGGCAGCTCACCCACATAGTCGATGCGCAAGAACTCGCCGGGATGCAAATCGATCTGCGGTGGTAGCGGCGAGGCTAGCCGCAGGTTCACGCTCGCCGTTGCGCCCAAGTCCGGCGTCAGGGTCACGCGCAGCAGCTCGGGCAAAGCGTAGGAGCGCGCCTCCGACTCGGCGCTCAACATCAGGCTGAGCTTGAAGGGCTGGCTGGGGTCCAGCGTTCGGCTGGGCGCGAGCAGATGGATGTCCGCATGCGCCGCCAGCGGGGCCAAGCCCAAACCCAGCAGCAGCAACAACGGGAGGGTCAGCAATCGATGGGATCTTGGGCGCTTGTACATGGGGCGTCTCCGCGAAGAATGCATATAGAAACACCCCGCCAACCGGCCGTCGGCAGGGCGCCCTTCATTGGCCGGACATCAAGCCAGCGCTTTGGCCTTCAGCTTGGCGAACTCATCCGCACTGATGGTGCCGGCATCGAGCAGGGCCTTGGCTTCGGCGATATCTGCCGCCGGCGATTTGCCGGCCACGCCCTTGATATAGGCCTCGGTCTCGGACTGGGCCCGTTTGACGCTGGCGTGCTGGCGGCTGGCCATGCCCTTGCCACGCGCGACGATATAGATGATGGCCGTCAGCATCGGCACAAAGATCAGGCCAATGATCCACAGCACCTTGGAGCCACCACCCATCTCGCTGTCCCGGAACAGATCAACGACGATCTGGAACATGATGATCAGGTAGGCCACAAACACAAACGCTGAAATCATCAGCAGGATGGAGTCCCAAAAATTACTCATTGCAGTAGTTCCTTCATCTTCGGTGGGTGGGTGGGCGGATGCCCACTTGGGTTACGGGCCATTGAATCGACAAACTTCCAGTCTTGCTCTGCGCCAACATCAAGGTCCGGCTTCGCGGGCAGTCTACACGCGCCCTATGGCAGTCCGTGCAACTACCCTGCTAGCTACGGTGATGGTGTCTGTGCATATTGTGCGCATATATGAGTGATCAATTGTTGTGCCAGGGGACCACGCTCGCGACAACGCAAGGACACCACGGCAACCGGCCTGGCCGCGCAGCTAAATTCGAACGGCAGTCGCATCAGCCGATGCCGCTGATCCCCAAACTCAAAGCGCGAGCGCATGCCGAAGGACAGCAGGCCGCCGTGTTGCGTCAGGCCCACCTGGACCGGCACCGAGTAAGCCTCGACCGACGCACGCGGCATCGCCAGACCCTGACCGGCCAGATTGCGCAGCAAGTACTCGTAGAAAATGCAGTCCGGCGGCGGTATCACCCAGCGCTGCTCCAACAGTTCATCCCAGCTCAGACGCTCGCGCTCGACGAGCGGGTGATCGCGCCCGGCGAGCACCGCCAACTGCTCGTCAAACAAGGCCGTGGCCAGCATATCCGCGTCCAGCTCAAGTAGCGAGAGGCGCAGAATCGCCAACTCGATATCACCCTTGCGCAGGCGATCAAGCAACTCGGCCTCGCGAGCCTCGATCACCGCCACCGCGCAACTGGGCTGCGCCTCGCCGAGCCGCCTGATGGCGATGGGCAAGAAGGGAATGGCCGGCATCGGCACGGTCCCAACGCGCAGCGTGCCGGTAGCGCCGCTGCGCAGGCTGTTCAATTCCTGCGCCGCGCGGCGCAACTCACTAAACACCGCCAAAGCTCGCGGTGCAAAACTGCGGCCAAAGCTGGTCGGCTCCACGCCATTGGTCAAGCGCTCGAACAGCTTCACGCCCAGCATCTTCTCCAAACCCGCGATCGACTTGGTGACCGCCGGCTGCGTCAGGTGCACGGCGGCTGCGGCCCGGTGAAAGCTGCCTAACTCGAACACCGCGATGAAAACTCGCAGCTCGCTCAGCTTCAAATGCCGGGGTAAACGATGGATCAAATTACTAGAAGGCATATTGGATCAGTATGACAAGCAGAGGCTTAGATGCTGATCCCGGGTTTACCCGGGATACGCTCAATCGGAAAGTTATCACACAATAAAAAATCGTCACGGCAATTCAGGTGGCAGGCAAATTCCCTCACCGATACTCAGCAGCGCTGGCTTGATGTTGCCTGCCGAGCTAACTCGTTATTCGAGCCTGATTTCTTAATCAACCGGGGACAGACAGATGGCAGATCAAAAGATGTCGCGCATGGGCCTGACGGCCATGGTGGTCGGGGGCATGGTGGGGGCTGGCATCTTCTCGCTGCCGCGCACCTTTGCCAATGCAACCGGCCCTTTGGGTGCCTTGATCGCCTGGCTGATCGCCGGCACCGGTATGTATATGTTGGCGCGGGTGTTTCAGGCGCTGGCCGAGCGAAAGCCGGAGATCGATGCCGGTGTCTATGCCTATGCACGCGAGGGTTTCGGTGACTACCCGGGCTTTCTGTCCGCCTTCGGCTACTGGATAGGCAGTTGCATCGGCAACGTCTCCTACTGGGTCTTGATCAAGTCGACGCTGGGTGCCTTCTTCCCCATCTTCGGCGACGGCAACACGGCGGTCGCGATCGCCGTCGCGTCGATGGGCATCTGGGCGTTTCACTTCCTGATCCTGCGCGGCGTGCAGCAGGCCGCCTTCATCAACAGCATCGTCACGGTGGCCAAGATCATCCCGATCGGCATCTTCATCGTGATCATGTTGTTCTCGTTCAAGATGGATCTGTTCAGCTTCAATCTGTATGGCGGCGACCTCACCACCGGCCTGTTTGATCAGGTCAAGGCGACCATGCTGGTAACGGTGTTCGTCTTCATCGGTATCGAGGGTGCCAGCGTCTATTCGCGCTTCGCCAAGGACCGCGCCGACGTCGGCAAGGCCACCATCCTGGGTTTCATCAGCGTGACATGTTTGATGGTGCTGGTTTCGCTGCTGCCTTATGCCGTGATGCAACGGGCCGAGATCGCCGGCATGCGCCAGCCCTCGATGGCCGGGGTGCTGGAGTCGGTGGTCGGCCCCTGGGGCGCGATCTTCGTCAGCGTCGGCTTGCTGGTGTCGGTGCTGGGAGCCTATCTGGCCTGGGCCTTGATTTGCGCCGAGGTGATGTTCGCCGCCGGCAAGTCCAAGGACATGCCCAAGGCCTTCGCCAAGGTCAACAAGAACAATGTGCCGGTGACGGCGCTGTGGGTCACCAGCGGCGTGATCCAGCTGATCGTCATCACCACCTACTGGTCGCGTGACGCGTTCTCGCTGATGCTGAACCTGACCAGCGCCACGACGCTGATCCCTTATCTGTTCGTGGCCGCCTACGGTTTGATGATCGCCAAACGCGGCGAAACCTATGAGGTGCTGCCCGAGGAACGCACGCGCGACCTGATCCTGGCCACCCTGGCGGTGCTGTACACCTTGTTCATGATTTATGCCGGCGGCCTGAAATTCATCGTCCTGTCGGCCGTGTTGTTCGCGCCGGGCACCGTGCTCTATTTCATTGCACGGCGTGAGCAAGGCAAACCGGTGTTCGTCAAGACATCGGATTGGGTCACCTTCGGCGTCATCGTCGCGGCGGCCATCTACGGCGTTTACGGCCTCGCCACCGGCGCCGTGGCGATCTGAGCAGTGAGCTAACAAGTTACCAACGGAGATCATCATGACAACTGCAAGTGAAGTGAAGTTCGGCGTCCATTCCGAAGTGGGG
>JADMJQ010000214.1 GCA_018780415.1 Roseateles sp.
AGTACGTTGCGGTTTCTGCGCTCCGTCCGCCTAGCCTGACGGCCGCTCGCTACAAAAGTTCACAGCCTCTGAGCCAACGCCTCGACCTGCCACGCCACCCAGGTTTCGCGCACCCGCTCAAAGGCGGGCAGCAGCTGGGCCCAGGCCTGCGGGCTGAAGTCGGCGGGCTTGCGCAACAAGCTGGCTCGCGGCCGCGCCAGCGGCTTGGCGCTTCGGCAGGCCAGCACGATGCTATTGCCACTGGCCTCCGGGCCTACACATAGCAACTGCTCGCCAAAGCGCTGCCGCAGCCGCGCCAGATGCAGCGGGTAGTCAAGGTGGCCGCTATGCAAATTGACGACCAGCCAACCCTGCTCGCCCAACGCCTCAAAACAATCGTCGTAAAAGCGCTGTGAGCACAGCGCCGGCGGCGTGCCGCTGCGGTCAAACCCGTCCACCATCAGGACGTCAAAGCGAGCCGCCGCTTGCTGGACAAACTCGGCCCCGTCTGTGCAATGGACCCGAAAGCGCGGGCCCTCGGCCGGCACATTGAAACGCTCGCGCAGCGCGATCACATGCGGATTGATCTCGGCCACATCGATCTGGGTGTCCGGCAGGTGGCGGTAACAGAATTTGGCCAAGGAGCCACCGCCCAGGCCGATCATGGCTATGCGCACCGGCACCGGCTGGAACAGCAAAAACCCCATCATCAAAGCGGTGTAGTCAAGCTCCAGCGCATCGGGACGGCTCGCGTCCATGCGGCTTTGAATCGACGCGAAGGAGAAGTGCAGGCTGGTGGTCAGCGGCGTCTCGATCACAAAGGGCTGGCAATGGGCGTCGTCGGCATCTGGCATGGCGCCAGCGTAACTCATGGGCGGCGCGCCGGTCGGGCCTCAGCTCAAACCCACCCGCTGCACCGGCTTGGCCCAGCTGGCCGGCAGGTCTTGCAGCACGCGGGCCGGCTCCAGCGTGCCGATGGCCACGCCCAAATCGACGGGAATGCGCTGACGCAATTGCAGCGCCACATAACGCAGCGCACTGACGCGCAGGAAGGAAGCAAAATTGCCGACCTCGCCGCGCGCCCGCACCAGCTCGTCGTAGAGCTTTTCGATCAGCTGGGTGACGCTCATGCCGTCACGCTGGCCGATCTCCTCCAGCACCTCCCAATGCAGATTCTCCAGCCGGATGCTGGTGACCACGCCGTGCAGGCGCACCGAGCGCGTGCGCGACTCATAGGACTCTGGGTTGGCGCTGATGAAGATCTCGCACATGGCTTCACTCCTGGGCTTGAACGATCTGGCAGGCGGGCGCCGCCATCCTGCCGCACAAGTGGGCCGCCGGCAAGGTTCAATGGCTTATTTTCGTGCCCAGCACGACCAGGAACTGCGCCATCCAGGCCGGGTGCGCGGGCCAGGCCGGTGCCGTCACCAGTTGCCCATCGGTGACCGCCTCGGTGACGGCGATATTGGCGTAGCTGGCGCCGGCCAACTCGACCTCGGCGGCGCAGGCCGGATAGGCCGAAACCTTTTTGCCGCGGATCACGCCGGCCGCGGCCAGCAGTTGCGCGCCATGGCAGATGGCGGCGATCGGCTTGCCGGCGCGGGCGAAATGCTGGACCAGGGCCAACACACCCGGCATCGTGCGCAAGTATTCAGGGGCGCGGCCGCCGGGGATCACCAGGCCGTCATAGTCCTCGGGCTTGATATCGGCAAACGTGGCGTTGAGGGTGAAGCGGTGGCCGGGCTTTTCGGAGTAGGTTTGCGCGCCCTCGAAGTCATGGATGGCGGTCAGCACATGGTCACCGGCGCGCTTGTCCGGGCAGACCGCGTCCACGCTATGGCCCACCGTCAGCAGGGTCTGAAACGGCACCATCACCTCATAGTCCTCGACATAGTCGCCGACCAGCATCAGCAGTTTCTTGGCCATCTTGAAGTCTCCGTTGATTTGCGGCGGCGCCGCCTCGGCGCGCCTGCAGCCATTGTGTAAATCTTGCTGCCGGGCCGGGTAATAGCCGGATGTTGCGCGGCGCTCGTTCGAAGGCCGTCGATATACTTCCGGCCATGACGCATGCCCCTACTTTCGACCCCGCCCGTGCCGTTGACATCGCCCGCAAAGCGCTGTTGATCGAGTCCAAGGCCCTGCATGAACTGGCGCCTCGCTTGGGCGACGAGTTTTCGCGGGCGGTGCAGGCGATGCTGAATTGCAGCGGCCGCGTCGCCGTGATGGGCATGGGCAAGAGCGGCCATGTCGGCCGCAAGATCGTCGCCACGCTGGCCTCGACGGGCACGCCGGCACTGTTCGTCCACCCGGCCGAGGCCAGCCATGGCGACCTCGGCATGGTGGCGCCGGACGATGTGGTGCTGGCACTCTCGAATTCGGGTGAGAGCGATGAGTTGAATGTCGTCTTGCCGGTGCTCAAGCGCCTGGGCGTGACGATTGTGGCGATGACGGGCCGGGCCGAATCCAGCCTGGCGCGCCACGCCAATATCGTGCTGGACAGCGCCGTCGCCGAGGAGGCCTGCCCGCTCAACCTCGCCCCCACCGCCAGCACCACCGCCCAGATGGCGCTGGGCGACGCGCTGGCCGTGGCCCTGCTCGACGCGCGCGGCTTCAAGGCCGACGACTTTGCCCGTTCGCACCCCGGCGGCGCGCTCGGCCGCAAGCTCTTGACCCATGTGCGCGATCTGATGCGGGTGGGCAAGGACCTGCCGCGCGTGGCTGCCGCCACGCCGTTCACCGAGTTGATGCGCGAGATGTCGGCCAAGGCCTTGGGCGTGGCGATTCTGGTCGACGCCGACGACCGCGTGCAGGGCATCTTCACCGACGGCGATTTGCGCCGCCTGGTCGAGAAGGGTCAGGACTTGCGCGGGCTCAGCGCCGCCGATGTCTGCTCCAAAAATCCGCGCACCGTCTCGGCCGAAGCCTTGGCGGTGATTGCGGCCGATTTGATGGAAGCGGCCCGCATCACCGTGGTGCTGGTGGTCGATGCCGAGCAGCGCCTGCAGGGCGCCATCACCATCAATGATTTGATGCGCGCCAAGGTGATCTGATGGAAATGTTGCAAGCAGCGCTGAAATTTGCACCCGAACTCTTGTTGAGGGCGCAGGGCACGGGGCTTGGTCTGAAAGCGGCGATCTTCGATGTCGACGGCGTGCTGACCGACGGCCGCATCTATATCGGCGAGCAGGGCGAGAGCTTCAAGGCCTTCTCGACACTGGACGGCCAGGGCCTGAAGCTGCTGGTCCAGGCCGGCATCACGCCCATCATCATCACCGGCCGCGACTCGCCCGCCGTGCGCCGCCGCGTCGCCGATCTGGGCCTGCAGCACGCGGCCTATGGCGCCAAGGACAAATACGCGGTGGCCCAGCCCATCCTCGACCAGCTCGGCCTGGAATGGGCCGAGGTCGCGGCGATGGGCGATGACTGGCCCGATCTGCCGCTGCTGACCCGGGTCGGCTTTGCCTGCGCGCCGGCTAACGCCCATGCCGAGGTCAAGGCCGTCGCGCATTACGTCACTCAGGCCGCGGGCGGCCATGGCGCGGCGCGCGAATGCTGCGACCTGATGCTGCAGGCCTGCGGGCGCTACCAGATGTTGTTGAACAACCAGCTCGACACCCTGGACGGAGGCACGGCCTGATGGTAAAGGGCGCGGGTGCGGCAACAGCACGCTTGGCGCCGCCGCTTGCCGCCACCCGGCCCCGCGTGGCCAGATCCTGGCTGTGGCCCTTGCAGTCACTGCTGGCCAATTACCTGCCCTTGCTGGTGATGGCGCTGCTGGCTGTGGGCAGCTGGTGGTTGCTCAAGAATACACCGCAACGAGATGGCGTGGACGTGCTGCCGCCGGCCAAGCACGAGCCGGACTATCAGATGCAGAATTTCGATCTGCAGCGGGTCGGCGCCGATGGCCTGATGCGGGTGCGCATCGAAGGCCGTGCCCTGCGCCATTACCCGGACACCGACACCTTGGAGATTGACGGCATCAGCCTGCGCAGCTATGGCTCCGATGGCGGGCTGACGATTGCAACCGCCAATCGCGCCATCAGCAATAGCGATGGCAGCGAGGTGCAATTGCTCGGCGGCGTGCATGTGCAGCGTTTTGACCCCGCGGCCAAAGGCCCGACCAAAGGCACTACTAAAGGCACAGCCAACGGCGCGCCCAAGCTGGAGGTGCGCGGCGAGTTCTTGCATGCCTTCACGAACACCGAGATCCTGCGCTCGCATCTGCCGGTGCAAATCAACCATGCCGGCGGCGAGCTGAAGGCGCAAAGTTTCGAGTACCAATACTTGACCAGCCGGCTCAGCTTTGGCGGCCGCACGCAAGCGCGCTTCGAAGCGGCCACCGACAAGAAAAAAGGCGCAGCGCTATGAGCGGTTTGGTCTACATCACCGGCGCGTCCAGCGGCATCGGCCAGGCCTTGGCCCTGCAGTATTACCGCGCCGGCTGGCGTCTTGCCTTGGTGGCCAGGCGCAGCACCGAGCTGCAGGCCTGGGCGCAGGCGCAAAACCTGGGGCCCGACCGCTTCGCTGTCTACGCCGCCGATGTCTGCGATATCGCGGCCATCACCGGCGCCGGCCAGGCCTGCATTGCCGCCCAGGGCTTGCCGGATGTGGTGATCGCCAATGCCGGCATCAGCGTCGGTATTGACAGCGCGGTCTTGGGCGATATCGAGGTGATGCGGCGCGTTTACGCGACCAACAATATCGGCCTGGCCGCGACCTTCCAGCCCTTCATCACACCGATGCAGCAGCGCCGCAGCGGCGCCCTGGTCGGCATCGCCAGCGTGGCCGGCATCCGCGGCCTGCCCGGGCACGCCGCCTATTGCTCCAGCAAGGCGGCCGTGATCAGCTATTGCGAAAGCCTGCGCGGCGAATGCCGGCCGCACGAAGTCAAGGTGGTGACGATTGCGCCGGGCTATATCGACACCCCGCTGACGCGCGAGAACCGCTACAGCATGCCCTTCCTGATGCAGGCGGAGGACTTCGCGGCGCGCGCCTTTCAAGCCATCAATGACGGTGCCAGCTTTCGCGTCATCCCTTGGCAGATGGGCGTGGTGGCGCGGCTCTTGCGGCTGCTGCCGAATGCCTGGTTCGACCGGCTGCTGGCCGGGCGGCCGCGCAAGCATCGGCAGGGCGAGTAGGGTTCTGGCCCAAAAAGCCTTTACACTGCGGCCCGACCCGTAGCACCAAGCGCCGTTGCGGAACATGAGGCCCACCATGATGAAAGTTCTACACCCCTGCTAGTGACCCAGCCCGACGCGCGCATCAATTTGCATGCGCTCCGCTGAGTTTCGAGCGTGCCGCGAACGTCGCCGCACGAGTGTCAGATCAGCGCGGTCCTTTTTCGTAGAGAAAACGCCGCGCCTTCTTGCTGGTCCTTCCGATGAATATCTTTATCTATGGCATCGCCCTGGCTGCCCTCGGCATGTCGGCACAGGCCTCAACAGCGGCCATCAAGGCGCTGCGCCTGCAAGCCGGCGAGCCCTCCGCGCAGATCGACGGTAGGCTGGATGAAGTCGCTTGGCAGCGCGCGCCCTTGTTCGATCAATTTGTGCAGTTCCAGCCGCAAGACCAGCGGCCCGCGCGTTGGCGCACCACGGTGCAAGTGCTGGTCAGTGAGGACGCGCTGGTGTTCGGCATCCGCGCCTACGACCCGGCGCCCGAGTTGATACGGGCGCCGCTCTCGCGCCGTGACAAGGTATGGCGCGATCAGGACTTTGTCGGGGTCGTGCTGGACCCGGTAGGTCAGCGCCGCTCGGCCCAGTTTGCCCGCATCGGCGCGGCCGGCGTGATCGCCGACGGTCTGTTCAGCGCCGATGACGACAGCGAAGATTTCGCGCCCGACTTTGACCTGCAGGCGGCCGTGCAAATACTGCCCGACGGCTACAGCGTCGAACTGCGCTGGCCACTCGCCGCGCTGCGCTTTCCCTATGCGGACGGCGCGCCGTGGCTGCTGATGGTGACGCGCAACACGCCGCGCGAAAGCAGCCGGCTGGACGTCTCCGCGCCGCTGAACAAGGAGTCACTCAGCTTCATTGCCGAGTTACAGCCCTTGGAGGGCTTGGGCGATTTGGTCGAACAGGTCCGCGAACGCAGCTTTCTCAGCATTCGCCCCGAGCTGACGGCCCGCAAAGAGCGGCATTCAGATCCGCTAGTCAGCAGCAGCCGGAGCGAGCTTTCACTGGGGATGGAGCTGAAATGGCGGCCGCGCGCAGACTGGGTGATAGACGCGACCTTCAACCCCGACTTCTCGCAGGTTGAGCTGGACACGCCCCAGTTGGCCGGCAACACCCGCTTCGCTTTGAGCGTGCAGGAAAAGCGCAGCTTTTTCCTGGAGAGCACCGATGTGGTCGGCCAGAGCCAGTCCGACGGCGACCAGGAGCAACAAAGCCTGGCGGCCTTTTACTCGCGCGCCATCACCGATCCCGATTGGGGCTTGCGGGCGACCTGGCGCGGCGCGGCGGCGGAAGCGACCGTGCTGAGCCTGCATGACGCGGGCGGCGGCGAGATCCGCCGCGCCAGCGCCTACGGCACCCAAAGCTATGCACAAAGCAAGGGCTCGCGCGCCAGTTTCGCGCGCACCCGTTTGCAACTGGCCCCCGGCGGCCAGGCGCTCGGCTTGGGCCTGCTGGCCTCGCAGCGGGACTATGGCGGAGTTGCCAGCAACAGCGTGCTGGGCAGCGACTTTGCCGCGCCCTTGGGCGATACCGATCTGCTGCGCGGCCATGTGCTGCTTTCCAGCACCAGCGCAGGTTTCGATGCTAACGGCGATATGACACGCATCTCGGCGGAGCGGGGTCACAAGCTCTGGTCGGAGTGGCGCCGGCGCAGCGAGGACTGGAACAATAGCGCGCAATATGAACAGCTGAGCCCGCGCTTTGCCAATGACAACGGTTTTGTCAGCCAAACCGGCTTGCGCCGCGCGACATTTCATCTGAATCGACGTCTGCCCCCACAAGTCTTGGCGCTGCCGGCCCTCGGCGACTGGGCGGCGTTTGAAGTCGATGAGCTGGAGTTGCAGCTCAAACTGATGCAATCGCAAACGCTGGATGACCCTCAACAAGCGGTCAAGTCCGGCGAGGTGATCGAGCGGCAACTGCAGCCGGGCTTTTGGTTCGCAGCCGCACGCAATACCGGCGTCTGGGGCCATCTGGGCCTGGACCAGCAGCGCGCCCGCAGCGGCGGCTC
>JADMJQ010000025.1 GCA_018780415.1 Roseateles sp.
CACCATCGGCAGGTTCAGCACCAAGAGCATCACATTGCCGATATAGAGCGAGGCAATCAGCGCCCAGACCAGGGTTGACGAGGTCTGAAACAACTGCGGGCCGGCCTGGATGCCGTAGTTCTGCAAGGCGCTCAACAGGATCGCGGCCGTCACCGAGGTCGGGATGCCCAGGGTCAGCAGTGGCACCAAGGTGGCGGTCACCGACGCGTTATTGGCCGCCTCCGGCCCGGCCACACCTTCGATCGCGCCGACCGTGCCGAACTCCTCCTTGTGCTTGGACAGCTTGCGCTCCATCGCATAGCTCAAGAAGGTCGGGATCTCCGAGCCGCCGGCCGGAATGGTGCCGAAGGGGAAGCCCAAGAACGTGCCGCGCAGCCAGGCTGGCCAGGAGCGGCGCCATTCGGTCTTGGTCATGTGGACCGAACTGAGCTTGTTGATCTCCTGCTTGCAGCGGCCCTCATAGAGCGCGTTGTAAAGCGTCTCACCGACGGCAAACAGCCCCACCGCGACCAGCACCACCTCGATGCCGTCCATGAACTCCGGGATGCCGGCCGTGTAGCGCACCTGGGCGGTGATCTGGTCCAGGCCGACCAGGCCCATCGCCAAGCCGATGAAGAGCGCCGTCATGCCGCGCAAGGTGCTTTTGCCCAGCACCGCACTGACGGTGGTGAAGGCCAACAGCATCAAGCAGAAATACTCGGGTGGGCCCAAGGTGACGGCGAACTCAGCCATCACCGGTGCAAACAAGGTGACCAGGATGGTGGCAATCGTGCCCGCCACAAAGGAGCCTATCGCCGAGGTGGCGAGTGCCGCACCGGCGCGGCCGTTCTTGGCCATCTTGAAGCCTTCCAGCGCCGTCACCATGGTGCCGGTCTCGCCCGGGGTGTTGAGCAGGATGGACGTGGTCGAGCCGCCATACATGGCGCCGTAATAGATGCCGGCAAAGAAGATCATCGATGCGGTCGGCTCGACCTGGGAGGTGATGGGCAGCAGCATCGCCACCGTCACCGCCGGCCCCAGGCCCGGCAAGACGCCGATGCCAGTGCCGATCACGCAGCCCAGAAAGGCCCACATCAGATTGATCGGTGTGCCGGCCGTGGCGAAGCCACCCAGCAGTTGGTTCCAGAGTTCCATGGAAGCCTTTTTTTACAGCCAACCGCTGGCGGTCAAGCCAGGCAGATTGATGGCCAATACTTTGGTAAACAGCCAAAAGACCGGCGCCGCGATGATCAGGCCGGTAAGGCCGTCAAGCAGGCTGCGGTGCAGACTGCCGCCGGGCTTGCCCTCGGACATGCGCAGGCCGCGCACCGCGAGCGCAAAGCACAGCGAGCAGGCCAGGATGAAGCCAATCACGGTGATCAGGGCCGCATTGGCCACCACGCCGCCGATCACAAAAGCGGCGGCGCGCCAGTCGCCCTCGACAGCACCGGACGGCGCCTCCATCTCGCGGTAGCCGCCGCTGCAGGCCTCCCAGATCAGCCACAGCCCGCACAGCATCAGCACCGCCGCCACAAACCAAGGCAAGGCGTTGGGGCCAATGCCCGCATAGCCGGCGTCGGACGAAATGAAACTGGCGCCATAGGCCATCAGCGCGCCGACCAGGAACGCGCCCGCACCGACGCAAGTTTGCTGACGCACCATGGCCTTGGCAATAGGCGAAGATGCACTCACCTCAGACCATCCCGGACTTGACCATGATGGCCCGCAGCATCGCGAACTCCTGGTCGACAAAGTCGCCAAAGGCCTTGCCGGTCAGCAGCGCGGGCGTCCAGTTGTTCGACTCCAACGCGGCGATCCAGGCCTTGTTACGGAACACCGCCGCGATCATGTCGGTCAAGGCCTTCTGCTGTTCGGGCGCAATGCCCGGTGGCGCATAGACGCCGCGCCAGTTGCCGATCACCACGTCAATACCCAGTTCACGCAAGGTCGGCACATTGACGCCGGGCAGACGCTGCTCCGACGTAACCGCGATTGCGCGCATCTTGCCGCTGGCGATGTACTGCGCAAACTCGGAGTAACCGCTGCCGCCAACGGTGACATTGCCGCCCAGGATGGCGGCCGTGGCCTCGCCGCCGCCGCGGAAGGGCACGTAATTGATCTTGGCGGCGTCAACGCCGGCATTGCGGGCGATCATCGCCGCCGCCACATGCTCGGTGGAGCCGCGCGAGCCGCCGCCCCACTTGACGCTGCCGGGGTCCTTCTTCATCTGCTCGACCACGTCCTTCATGGTCTTCAGTGGCGAGCTGGCCGGCAACACAAAGACGTTGTATTCGGTGGTCAGGCGCGCAATCGGCGTCGCCTGCGACAGGCTGACCGGCGGCTTGCCGGTGATGATGCCGCCCAGCATCACAGCGCCCATCACCAGCAGCGAGTTCGGGTCGCCCTTAGAGGCATTGACGAACTGCGCCAGGCCGATCGCGCCGGCGGCGCCGCCCTTGTTCTCAAACTGCACCGACGCGACCAAGCCGGCGTCTTGCAAGGCCTTGCCCAGCGCCCGGCCGGTGGTGTCCCAGCCGCCACCCGGGTTGGCCGGGATCATCATCTTCAGATTGGCCGCGGCCTGGGCCGACAATGGCAGGCCGCTGCTTACGACCAGGGCGGCCATGGATTTCAAGAAGGTATCTCTACGCATGATGTCTGTCTCCGTTTATGTCTCTAAATACGCCGCTATCGTCGCCGTCGAGCCTGTCAGTTCGCTGTCGGGCGCACTAGGGCAAACCCGCTAGATCGATATTGATGATGAAACTGCTGTTGATCGAAGACGACCCCGCCATGCTGCTCAGCCTGACGCGCAGCTTTGAGCGCCGCGGCCTGCAGGTCTCCACCTGCAATGACGGCGCCTTAGCACTTGCACGCTGGCAGGCCGGCATGCCGGATGTGGTGGTGCTGGACCTGAGCCTGCCGGGCCTGGACGGCTTGGAGGTGCTGGCGCGGGCGCGCAAGGCCGGGTTGACGGCGCCGGTGCTGATCTTGACCGCACGCGGCACCGTCGGCGACCGCATCCTCGGGCTCAATGTCGGGGCCGATGACTATCTACCTAAGCCCTTTGATCTGGACGAGATGCTGGCGCGGGTGCAGGCGCTGGGCCGGCGCAGCGGCGCCACTAGTGCAGCCGGTGCGGTCAAGGCCGGCCCCAACAACGGTGCGTTCTGCGGCATGCGGGTGGACGCCGACAGCGGCGCGGTCTACCACGACGCCGATTTGCTGGAGCTGACGCCACGCGAGGGTGCGCTATTGCGCGCCTTGCTGGCCCGCCCCGGTACGGCGATGGCCAAGGAGCGGCTGTTCGACTTGGTTTTCCCTGGTGCTGCCGAAGTGCAGCTGGAGGCGATCGAGGTGGTCGCCTACCGCCTGCGCAAGCGCATCGCCCACACCGGTGCCCAGTTGGTGACGCTGCGGGGCCTCGGCTATTTGCTGAAGGCGCAGGCATGAGGTGGAGCACGCAGGGCGCCGGCTCGCTGCGCCGCCAGCTGATGCTGGGTATCTTGTTGCCGGTCGTCATCTTGATCGCGTTCAACACCGTCAGCCTTTACCGCCAGGCCTTGCTGGCGGCCGATACCGCCTATGACCGCACCCTGCTGGCGACCGCCAAATCGATCGGCGAGCTGCTGGAGGTCGGCAGCAACGAGCTGGGCGCGCCCAAGCTGCATGCAAAGCTCAGCTACTCGGCGCTGGAGGCATTCGAGGCCGACAACCGCAGCCGCATCTATTACCGGGTCAGCGGTTTCGGCGGCGAGATGGTGTCCGGTTTCGAGGACCTGCCCGTATGGCGCGGCAAGCTCCCCGATCAAGGCCCATATGCGGCCCTGGTGACCTTTTACGACGCGCAGTTTCGGGGCGAGCCGGTGCGCATGGCCGTGCTCTTGCAGCCGGTGGCGGGCACGGCAGGCCAAGGCATGGCCACCATCCAGGTGGCCGAGACGCTGGAGCTGCGCCGCACGCTGGCGCGCCAGATCCTGATTGAGACCGTCTGGCGCCAGGTCTTGCTGGTGCTGGTGATTGGCGTGGTGGTGGTGGTCGTGGTGCAGCGTGCGACCGCGCCGGTGCGGCGGCTGAGCCAGCAATTGCTGGAGCGCGCCGAGGGCGATCTGTCGCCGGTGCTGGCGCCGGATGCGCCGCGCGAATGGCGACCGCTGGTCGAGGCGACCAACCAGGTGGTCGAGCGCCTGAGTCAATTGCTGGAGTATCAAAAGCGCTTCATCCGCGACGCCTCGCACCAGCTGAAGACGCCGCTGGCGGTGCTCAAGGTGCAGGTGCAGTCGGCGCGGCAAGGCGATGTCGAAGCCATGCAGGCGCTGGCCGAGATCGACCAGACCGTCACGCGCGCCACGCAAGTCGCCAACCAGATGCTGGCGCTGGCCAAGGTCGAGCAACTGCGCCAGGGTCTGGAGCCGCTGCCGACCCAAGACTGGGCCGAGCTGACGCGGGCCGTTGCCCTCGATCTGGCGCCGCTGATCGCCGAGCAGCAGCTGGACTTTGACATCGCGACCGAGCCCGTGGCGGTCGACAGCCACGCCTGGGCGCTGCGCGAGTTGACCCGCAATCTGCTGCACAACGCGATCCTGCACACCCCCGCCGGCGGGCGTCTGAGCATTGAATTGCTGCGCGACCAGAGTCATGCCGTGCTGACAATTGCCGACTCGGGGCCGGGGCTGTCGGCCGAGCAACAGGCGCAGTTGTTCCTGCCTTTTGCGGCCGGCAGCGCCAGCAAGGGGTCCGGCCTGGGCCTGGCGATCTGCCAGGGCATCGCGCAATCGCTGGGCGGCGTGGTGGCGCTGGAGAACCGCATCAAGCACGGCCACATCGAGGGTCTGGACGCGGTCGTGCGGCTGCCGCTGAGCGCCACGGCGCCAAGTTAGGCGAAAATCCGCCCATGAAAAATGCGCTGCCCGCCTACGACAAACTCATCACCGGACTGCGGCTGGACAAATGGCTGTGGGCGGCGCGCTTCTTCAAGACCCGCTCGCTGGCGGCCGAGGAAATTGGTCGCGGCCGGGTGCAGGTCAATGGTCAGGTGGCCAAGGCCTCGCGCGAACTCAAGCTCGGCGACCTGCTGAAATTCCGCCAAGGCGTGGTGGAGCGCGAGGTAAAGGTTCTGGGCTTGAGCCATGTGCGCGGCCCCGCACCGCAGGCGCAGGCGCTGTTTGAAGAAACGCCGGACAGCGTTGCCCTGCGCGAGAAGCTCAGCGAAGCACGTCGCTTGGCACCCGAGCCGGCCCAGAGCATCACACAAGGGCGGCCGACCAAGCAGGATCGCCGCCGTTTGGCCGACTGGGATCGCTGGTCCGCGTCCACGGACCGCGATTGATGCAGGCTTTCCCGCATCAACAGTCCCAAATACCCCTCTTGAAATCCTTGGATTGGCGTCCATATAGACGCCATCGCTTCTTTACGCATCATGACGACATCCAACATACCCCCCCAAGAGCCCCTCAGCCCGGACGAACTGATTGCCGCTGTCAACAGCGCCGATGACAGCAAAGTGGTTGAGCTGGAAGCGCGTTTGGCCGAAATGTCGGACGCTTATCTGCGCGCCAAGGCCGAGGTCGAGAACATCCGCCGCCGCGCCGACGACGACGTCAGCAAGGCCCGCAAGTTCGCGGTCGAGTCCTTTGCCGAGGCAATGCTGCCGGTGATGGACAGCATGGAAGCGGCGATCGCGATGCCCGACGCCAAGGTCGAGCAGGTGCTGGAAGGCGTGCACGCCACCAAGCGCCAGTTGGCCGCGGCACTGGAGCGCAACAAGGTGATCGAGCTGAACCCGGCCGCCGGCACCAAGTTCGACCCGCACCAGCACCAAGCCATCTCGGTCGTGCCGGCCGAGCAGGAGCCCAACACCGTGGTGATGGTGCTGCAAAAAGGCTATTCGATCGCCGACCGCACGCTGCGCCCGGCCCTGGTGACGGTCACCGCACCCAAATAAATATGACTTGCGGGGCTTGAAAGCCGCGAAGTTATCCACAGCTTATAAGCATCAGTTTCAGGCGGTTGTCGCGGCAGATTCGCGGCGGCCATCAACAAATCTTCAGGAGAAAAGACAATGGGAAAAATCATCGGTATTGACTTGGGCACCACGAATTCGTGCGTGGCCGTCATGGAAGGCAACACGACGCGCGTGATTGAGAACGCTGAAGGCGCTCGCACGACACCGTCCATCATTGCCTACCAAGAAGATGGCGAAATCCTGGTCGGCGCCTCGGCCAAGCGCCAGGCCGTCACCAACCCCAAGAACACCCTGTACGCGGTGAAGCGACTGATCGGCCGCAAGTTCACCGAAAAAGAAGTGCAAAAAGACATCGACCTGATGCCTTACACGATTGCTGCGGCCGACAACGGCGACGCCTGGGTTGAAGTGCGCGGCAAGAAGCTCGCACCTCCTCAAGTGTCGGCCGAGATCTTGCGCAAGATGAAGAAGACCGCGGAGGACTACCTCGGTGAAGAAGTGACCGAGGCCGTGATCACGGTGCCGGCGTACTTCAATGACGCCCAGCGTCAGGCGACCAAAGACGCCGGCCGTATTGCCGGCCTGGACGTCAAGCGCATCATCAACGAGCCTACTGCTGCGGCGCTGGCCTTCGGCCTCGACAAGCATGGCAAGGGCGACCGCAAGATCGCCGTCTATGACTTGGGCGGCGGCACGTTTGACGTCTCCATCATCGAGATCGCCGACGTCGACGGCGAAATGCAGTTCGAAGTGCTGTCGACCAATGGCGACACCTTCCTGGGCGGCGAGGACTTCGACCAGCGCATCATTGACTACATCGTCAGCGAGTTCAAGAAGGACCAGGGCGTCGATCTGACCAAGGACGTGTTGGCCTTGCAGCGTCTGAAGGAAGCGGCCGAGAAGGCCAAGATCGAGTTGTCCAACTCGGCCCAGACCGACGTCAACCTGCCTTACATCACCGCTGACGCGACCGGCCCCAAGCACTTGAACGTCAAGCTGACCCGCGCCAAGCTGGAGTCCTTGGTGGACGAGCTGATCGAGCGCACGATCGCCCCTTGCCGCATCGCCATGAAGGACGCCGGCATCGCCGTATCCGCCATCGACGACGTGATCCTGGTCGGCGGCATGACCCGCATGCCCAAGGTGCAGGAC
>JADMJQ010000040.1:0-29016 GCA_018780415.1 Roseateles sp.
GTGGGGACCGCGATCACGAAACCATCGATGTATGACATGTCTTCACTCCTGTTAGGTTGACCGGTCGGCGCGCCCGCTGAAGGCTGCCTCGTATCCCATCGACGAACGACGGGAAGTCGAATCGACATCGCGTGCCGGCCGCGTCAGCGTAGAGCCTTTGGTCGCGCAAGTCACGCTTGAGTAACCCGAGCACTGCATTTCAACATTGCCCACTCCTGGCCGGACATGCGTACCCATCGCGAGCCGAGACGACAACGTCCTCGCTCGGCAGCTGACTTGCACTTTCGCCCTTCGACAGCGCTACAGCGCCCGTGCCACCCCACGCAAGGCCGGTGATTCCTGGGTTTGGATCAGGTAAACGGGTATCGCCTGCAGATAGTCGCTGAAGCGCCCCTTGCCCACAAAGCGCGCCTGAAAGGCGGAGCCGGCCAGGCGGTCCGCCAACCTTGGCAAGATGCCGCCGCCCAGATAGAGGCCGCCGCGTGCGCCCAAGGTGAGTGCCAAATTGCCGGCCATCGCGCCCAAAAAGGCGAAAAACAGGTCCAGGGTTTCGTCGGCGCGGGCGTCACTGTGGTCCAGCGCCGCCGCGCTGATCTGGGCGGCGCTCAGCTCGCTCGGTATGGGCGCGCCGTCCAGGCCGCACAAGGCCTCATAGACCCAGACCAGCCCTTGGCCCGACACCGCCCGTTCAGCCGAGGCATGGCCGAAGCGCGCCTGCAAGCTCTGCAGCACCGCCCATTCACGCGGCGTGCTGGCGCACAGCGTGCCATGGCCGCCTTCGCTGTCCAGCGCTTGGTACCTGAGGTCGGCGCCGCTGCCGCAAGGGATCAGGCCCGACACCCCCAGTCCGGTGCCCGGCCCAATCAGCGCCATGGCCGCGCCCGCCACCGGCGCGCCGCCGCATATCAAGCGCTTCTCGTTCGCCGCCAAGTCGGGCAGGGCGAGCGCCAGCGCGCTGAAATCATTCATTACCACCAGCCGTCGCAGGCCCAGCTGCTGGCGCATCTGCTCGATGGAGAACGACCAATGGTGATTGGTCATGCTGACGCGGTCGCCCGACACCGGGTTGGCGATGCCGATGGCGGCTTGGCCAGGCTGCCCACGGCCGAGCTCAAGCAGGTAGGCTGCTATCGCCAGTTGAAGGCTGGCAAAGGCCGCGCAGGGGAAGATGCGCAGCGCTTCGATAGGCGCGCCGGCCTCGTTTTGCCAGGCAAAGCGGGCATTGGTGCCGCCGATATCGGCCAATAGGATGGCGCTTGAATTAGAGGTCATGCGAGACGGGGTTCCTGCTCTGAATCAAAAAGTTGGGCGGCCTGCGCGCCCCTGTGCAAGCGGCAATTCAAGGGCGAGTCTTGGCCGCGCTGGCGATCTTCTTCATCGCCTCCGCCGGCGTCATCTTGTCGCTGTTCCAAAACTGGCTGACCGCATCCTTGATGGCCCATTCGACGGACGAGCTGACCGCCATGCCGTTGGCCACCGAGGGCAGCAGGGCGGCCGACTTGGCGGCGGCGGTGAAGTCCAGCGCCGAGGCCTTGGCACAGTCATCGAACTTGTCCATCTTCATGCCCATGCGCACCGGGATGCTGCCCTTGTTGAGATTGAACACCTCCTGGAACTCGGGCGACATGACGGCGCTGGCCAGGTCTTTTTGCGCCGCCTGGTTGGCCGGCTTCTTCAGCTTGAACATCGCAAAGGAATCGATCACATAGATAAAGGCCTTGGCCGTGCCGGGCGCGGGCGTGCAAACAAAGCCCTTGCCGGGCAGGCTGCCGGCGGCCAGAAATTCGCCCTTGGCCCAGTCGCCCATGAACTGCATGCCGGCCTCGCCCTTGATCACCATGGCGGTGGCCAGATTCCAGTCGCGGCCGGGCGCGCCTCGGTCGGTATAGGGCTTGATGCGCTTGAAGGTGCTCAAGACCTTTTCCATCGTCGCGCCATTCAGTTCGGCTGGGTCCAACTGGACCAAGGCCTTGCGGAAGAACTCCGCGCCACCAACGCCCAGTGCGACGGTTTCAAACAGGGTCAGGTCTTGCCAGGTCTGGCCACCATGGGCGACGGCAACCACGCCGGCCTTCTTCAGCGTTTCGGCCGCGGCAAAGAATTCCTCCCAGTTGCTCGGCGGCTTGGCACCGGTGCGGGCGAACACCGCCGGGTTCAGCCATAACCAGTTGACGCGGTGCACATTGACCGGCACGGCGATGTAGTCGCCCTTGTACTTCATCTGGTCGCTGACCACCTTGGGCAAGAGCTCGTCCCAACGCTCGGCCTTGGCGACATCGTTGATGCTGGTGAGCACGCCCTCACTGGCCCAGGCCTGCAGCGACGGGCCCTTGATCTGCGCGGCGGCCGGCGCGTTGCCCGAGACCACGCGCGACCTCAGCACGGTGATGGCGGAGTCACCACCGCTGCCGGCGACGGCAAAGTCCTTCCAGGTATGGCCCTTGGCCTGCATGCTGGCCTTCAAGGACTGGGCCGCCCGGGCCTCGCCGCCGCTGGTCCACCAGTGCAAGACCTCGATCTCGCCGGCCTGTGCCGTGGCCGCTAGCGCTTGCAGGCAGATCAAGGCCAGCGCCGTCAGGCTCTGCGTCGTCTTCATCGCGTGTGTCTCCCCTCTTTTTGCCGCGGGCTGAGCGCCGCGTGCAATTCAGTCCGAATTATTATTAACGAAATATTAACTAAACCGACCGGGACTATCCCTGATCTACCGCCGGCAGTTCAATCCTGGCCAAGGCGCCATGCGGCAATACCGGCAGCAGGCGCACGCGACCGGCATGGCGTTCGACGATCTCGCGCACGATCGCCAAGCCCAGGCCGCAGCCGGTGCCGTCGTGGGTGGCGCGCACAAAGCGCTCGAACACATGTTCCAGCTCACCGGCCGGCAGGCCGGGTCCGTTGTCCTCGACTTCCAGCAGGATCTGCGCCGTTTGTGTCGTTTGCGCATACACGCGCACGGTCACGCTGGCGCCCGGGCCGGCATAGCGGATTGCGTTGTCGATCAAATTGACCAACGCCTCGCGCAGCAAGGACTCGAAGCCGCGCACCGGTTTGCTGACGTTCATGTCGATGGACTCAAAGCCCAGGTCCACGCCGGCCGCCAGCGCGCGCGGCACCATTTCGGTGGTGATCTCACGCGCCATGCGCGACAGATCGAAGCGTTGCCGGGCCTGTTGGCTGGCCGACTCCGGCTCCGCGCGGGCCAGGCTGAGTAGCTGGTTGACCAGATGGGCGCTGCGCGTGGCGCTGCTGTGCACCAGCTGCAGCCGCGCCTGCAGGGCCGGGTCCTTGGCGTCGAGCAGGGCCAGTTCGGTCTGGCTTTTCAGCCCCGCCAGCGGCGTGCGCAGCTGATGCGCGGCGTCGCTGATGAAGCGCTTTTGCGCCACCACATTGTGATTGACCTCGAGCAGCAGGCTGTTCATGGCCAAGGCCAGCGAACGCACCTCGGGCGGCGCGGCGTCGATCTTGATCGGAGTCAGGTCGTTGGCGGCGCGCCCTTCGACCTGGCGCTGCAGCAGGGCCAAGGGTTTCAGGCCGGTGCGAACGCCGCCCCAGACGATCATCGTCATCAAGGCCATCAGGGCCGACAGCGGCAGCACGGTGTCGAGCAGGATTTGGCCGGCCAGCGCCTCACGGTTGGTGCTGGAGCGCGCCACCTGGACCAGCATGCTTTGGCCCGGTGAATCGGTCGTGCCATAACGCAATAACAAAGCGGCGACGCGCAGGCGAACAGCCGAGGATTTGCCGGCCGACTTCTTCCCCACCGCATTGGCCTGATCGTCAGCGTCGCTGGCGGCGGTATCGGCAGCTGCCAGCGTGCCGTCGTAGAAATAGGGCTCGCCATAGACCGGCTTGGCACCTGGCGGCAGCGCCGGCAGATTGCGGTTGCCGAGAATGAATTGACCCGGCGGCATGCTGACGGTGTAGAGCACACGGTCGCTGGGGTCGGCCTCCAGGATGTCCTGGGCGGCGCGCGGGAAGTCGATGAACAGGCCGTTGTCCAAGGGCTTGACCTGGCGGGCCAGCGTGCGCGAAGTTTGCGACAAACTCGCATCGATGGCCGCATTGGTGTAATGCTCGGCCAGCTTGTAGGTGAACAGCGCTGCCGCCAGCCACAGCACCACCTGCGGCATCAGCAACCAGATGAACAGCTGCCGGTGCAGCGACGGCGCTGCATTGCTCATAGAGGGCTGGCGCCGCCAGTGCTGCTGGTTGACTCGGCCTCCAGCAAATAGCCCAGCCCGCGCACGGTGCGAATCTGCAACCCGGTGCCTTCGAGCTTGCGGCGCAGCCGGTGGATATAGACCTCGACCGAATTGCCGCCGCTGCTTTCGTTGCGGCCTTCACCACGATTTTCACCACGGTCCTGGGCCCAGGCCGCCATGATCTGCTCCTTGGTGACCACCCGGTCACGCTCCAGCAAGAGCAGGTCCAACAGCAACCATTCGCGTGGGCTCAGATCGAGCGACTCGCCCAGCACGCTGGCGCGCCGCGCGCCACGGTCAAAGTTCAGTTTGCCCAGGGCCTGGCCGGTCGTCAGCGGGCGCCCGCGCCGCAGCAGCGCATGCAGCCGGGCCTCCAGCTCCGGGAAATCAAAGGGCTTGGTCAGGTAGTCGTCGGCGCCGGCGTTGAGTCCGGCGACGCGGTCATCCAGGCTGTCCAGCGCGGTCAACACCAGCACCGGCAGATGCCGCTTGGCCGCGCGCAGGCGCTTCAGCACCGTCAGCCCGTCCACCATCGGCAGGCCCAGGTCCAGGATGGCAATGTCAAACGGCGTCTTGAGCAGCAAGTACTCGGCCACCGCGCCATTGGGCGCGTGCTCGACCTCGAAACCGACTCTTCGCAACTGCACGTTCAAGGCATCGGCCAGGATGGCATCGTCTTCGGCAAGCAATAGATTCATGAGAGCTGACCTGTAGGTTTTGGCGCTAAAGACACGAACTTAAGGGTTAATACCAAATTAACGAAACATTAACATGATTAAGAATGCTCGCAAGCTTCAGCGCTTTATGACAGGGCAGTGTAATGTCCGATCGCTGACGCCGATGCTCGTGCACCAGGACCGTCACAGGAGACACCCCCAGATGAATAATTTGACCTCAACCCGCGAAGCCCGGCAAAGCACCGTGCGCCGCCGCGGCTTGGCCTTGCAGATCAGCCCGGTAGCGGCCGCTTGCGCCATGCTCTTGTTTTCCGCCCAGGCTGCGCAGGCGCAAGTGGCTCCGGCGCCGGCTCCAGCTGCCAGCCAGCCCGCCGCCGAGCAACTGGAGACCGTGGTCATCAGTGGCCTGCGCCACAGCATTGCGACCTCGATTGCCAGTAAACGCAACTCGGACAATGTGGTTGAAGTCGTTTCGGCCGAAGACATCGGCAAGCTGCCCGACGTCAGCATCGCCGAGTCGCTGGCGCGTTTGCCTGGCTTGGCCGGTCAACGGGTCGCCGGGCGGGTTCAAACGATTCAGATTCGCGGCTTGTCGGGTGACTTTGCCGGCACCTTGTTGAACGGCCGCCAACAAGTCACCACCGGCGACAACCGGGGCGTCGAGTTCGATCAGTTTCCTTCCGAGTTGATCAATAGCGCCACCGTCTACAAGACGCCGGACGCGAGTCTGATCGGCCAGGGCCTGTCCGGCACCATCGACATGCGCACCCTGCGCCCGCTCGACGTGGATGGCCGAAAAGTCGTGCTGAATGCGCGCTTTGAGCGCAATTCCAACGGCGCCGTCAACGCCAATACGGACGGCGACGGCAAGCGCTTTAGCTTGTCCTATGTGGATCAATTTGCCGACCGCACCATCGGCGTGGCGCTGGGTTTTGCCCACCTCGACTCGCCCGGCCAGGAACTGCACTACAAGGCCTGGGGCTTTGCCGTCAATGACCCGAAGCGCGACTGCATTGCCCACCCGGAATGGGGTTGCGGCCCGGTGACCGGTCTGCCGGTGGGGGCCACTTTCTTGAGTGGCTTCGAGACGACGGCCACATCGCGCAAGCAAACCCGCGACGGCTTGATGGGCGTGTTCGAATTCAAGCCCAGCAAGGATCTGCACAGCACGCTGGACCTCTACTATTCCAAGTTCAAGAAGAACGAAAGCGCGCGCGCTCTGATGGGCAGTACCGGCGATGCCTGGAATGGCATCGCAGGCGCGGACTTCAGCAATGTCAGCACCACGCAGGTGGGCAGCAACACCAACTTGGTGACGGCGGCCACCGTCGGCAAGGTGGCGAACATGGTCGTGATGAACTCCCTCAACGAGCGCGTCGACGATTTGAAGTCAATGGGTTGGAATACCGAACTCAAAATGGCCGGCGGCTGGGTTGGCGTGGCCGACTTGAGCTACTCCAAGGCTTCACGTGAAGAAAACGTCATCGAGACCTATGCCGGCATTGGCAAGGCGCTGACCACGTTCAAGACCGTGGTGCCCAGTGGAGCGGGCTATCCAAGTCTGGTGCCGGACAGCAACTTTGCCGACGCGGGCACGGTCTTGCTGAGCGACCCAGGTGGCTGGGGCCATGATGGTTTGTGGAAAAAGCCCAAGGTCAAGGATGAAATCAAGGCCCTGCGCCTGGAGGCCAGGAAGGATTTTGACGGCATGTTCAATGTCTTGAACTTCGGCATCAACTACGAGACCCGCGACAAAGATCGCGAGATGAACGAGCTCGCCGCCGATTTGCTGAATGGGCGGGCGCCGGTGGCCGTGCCGGCTGCCTTGCTGCAACCCGCTACATCCCTCAGCTTTGCCGGCATTCCGGGCGTGCTGGCCTACGACGTGATGGGCGCCATCAACTCGCTCTACTCACTCAAGGCCCAGGCACTCGACAAGGTGCAGGATCGCAACTACCAGTCGATGGAAAAGGTCGCCACCGGCTTCGTGAAGTTGGGTATTGATAGCAACTTGGGCTCGGTGCCCGTGCGTGGCAATGTCGGCGTGCAGGTGGTTCGTACCGACCAAAGCTCACACGGTTACTCCAGACTCAGCGGCGTTTTGTCCGAAGTGACGCGGGGCACCAAATACACCGATGTGCTGCCAAGTCTGAATCTGACTTTCGAGCTTGACGCGAGTCGCTATGTGCGCATGGGCCTCGCCAAGACGATGGCGCGCGGCCGGATCGACGATATGCGGGCCGGTGCGGATATTTCAATCTCCAAGAACAGTACCTCGGGACTGACCAGCTGGGGTGGCGGTGGCGGCAACCCGGAGTTGCAGCCTTGGCGCGCCAAGTCCTTCGATCTGTCCTTTGAGCAATACATGGGTAAGCGCAGTTATGCCGCCGCGGCGGTGTTTTACAAGCAGCTCGACAGCTATATCTACACGCAAAAACTCGAAGGCAATTTCAGCGGCTTCCCCAACACCAGCAACCCACCGCTGCCGACCCCGCTCAGCCCGTTCGGCATCTTTGAGCGGCCCATGAACGGCGAGGGCGGCTATGTCAAGGGTGTCGAGCTGAGTACGACGCTGGATGCCGGTCATTGGATCAAGGCAATGGACGGTTTTGGCTTGACCGCCAATACCAGCTACACCGAAAGCAGCGTGCATCCCAATGGACCGGACAAGCCGGAGAAACTGCCCGGCCTGTCCGGTGTCACGGCCGGCCTGACTGTCTATTACGAGAAGAATGGCTTTGCGACCCGCCTCAGTCAACGCTATCGATCGGCATTCCGGGGTGAGATCAACGGCTTGCACAACGCCCGCGAGTTCACCGAGATTCTGGCCGATCGCCAACTCGATGCGCAGGTCTCGTATGAGTTCGAGCATGGCAGTTTCAAGGGCACGTCCTTGCTCTTGCAGGTCAACAACTTGACCAACGCGCCTTATGCCACCAAGCAGGGCAATGGTTTCGGAGAATCGATTGCGCCGCTCGAATACAACCGCTACGGTCGCCAATTGCTATTGGGCGTGAGTTACCGGATGTAGTTCGCCCCAGGTCTTTGCCGGCCAACAAGCCGGCAAAGACCCATTCTGTGTTGATCGGAAGACCCCATGTCTTGTAGTTCTCTATCCCGGCGCGCGCAAAGCGGCGGCGCCATTGGGCGAATCTCGGCGCTCGGCCTGCTGCTCATGGGCGCGGCGGCCCAGGCTGCGCCCATGACTGACTGGCCCCGCATCCAAAGCGCTGTTGTCGCCGATCCGGCGCTGGAAGCGCGCGTTCAGAAGATCATCGCGGGCATGTCCCTGGCGCAAAAGATTGGCCAGATGACCCAGCCCGAAATCAAGTTCATCACCCCCGCCGAGGTAGGGCGTTATTACATCGGCTCGGTGCTGAACGGTGGCGGTAGCTGGCCGGGCAATAACAAACAGGCGACGGCCGCCGATTGGTTGGCGCTGGCCGAGGCCTATCACGCAGCCTCAATGGCCAGTGGCGCGGCAACGCCCATTCCCGTGATCTGGGGCACCGACGCGGTGCACGGCCACGGCAATGTGCGGGGCGCGACGCTGTTTCCGCACAATATCGGCTTGGGGGCGGCCGGCGACGCGGCCTTGGTGGAAGAGATCGCCGCCGCCACCGCAAAGGCGGTCCGCGCCACCGGCATTCAATGGGTGTTCGCGCCGACCTTGGCGGTCGCGCAGGATGCGCGCTGGGGCCGCACTTATGAGAGCTTTTCGGCCGACCCGCAGGTGGTGGCACGCTTGGGCGTCGCCGCTGTGCGCGGCTTGCAAGGGAATCTAAAGGACGATGCCACGGTGGTCGCCACCGCCAAGCATTTCATCGGTGACGGCAGTACCGAATTCGGCCGCGACCAGGGCCAGAGCAAGATCAGCCGCGCCGACATGATCAAGGTCCACGGCCAAGGCTATTACGCAACGATTGGCGCCGGCGTGCAAACCGTGATGGCCTCCTTCCACAGCTGGACCGACGTCAAGGCCGGCATAGACCACGGCAAGATGCATGGCAGCCACAAGCTGCTGACCGAGGTGCTGAAGCAGAAGATTGGCTTTGACGGCTTCGTCGTGTCGGACTGGAACGGCATCGGCCAGGTGCCCGGCTGCAGCGACGCGAGCTGCGCGCAGGCCATCAATGCCGGCATCGATATGGTGATGGTGCCCGAGGACTGGCGCGCCTTCATCGCCAACACCAGCGCCCAAGTCGAGCGCGGTGAAGTTCCGCTGGCACGCATTGATGACGCCGTCACGCGCATCTTGCGCGTCAAGCTGCGTGCCGGCCTGTTCGACAAGAGCCCTGCGCAAGGCGCATGGGCCGGCAAGGCCGAGGCCATGCAAGCGCGTGAGTTGGCGCGCCGTGCCGTGCGCCAAAGCCTGGTGCTGTTGAAGAACAACCAAGCCAGCCTGCCGCTGGCCCAGGGCAAGCGCATCCTGGTGGTGGGCAAGAACGCCGACAACCTAGCCAATCAGGCCGGCGGCTGGAGCCTGACTTGGCAAGGCACGGACAACCAAAACCAAGACTTCCCGGTATCGCAATCGATCTTGGCCGGCATCCGTGAGAAGGCCGCCGAAGTCAGGTTCAGCGTCGACGCGCAGGGCGTCGATGTGCGGGGTTATGACGCCGTCATCGCCGTGCTCGGCGAGACGCCCTATGCCGAAGGCGTCGGCGATATCGCGCCCTCAAGCAGCCTGCGCCACAGCAGCCGCTACCCCGAGGATCTGGCCGTGTTGCGCCGGGTCAGCGGCCAGGGCGTGCCGGTCACCACCGTCTTCATCGCCGGCCGCACGCTGTATACCCATGATTTGCTGAACCTGTCCGATGCCTTTGTGATGGCCTGGCTGCCGGGCAGCGAAGGCGGCGGCGTGGCCGACCTGTTGTTCAAGAGCGCGCAGGGCAGCGTCAGCCATGACTTCAACGCCAAGCTGCCCTTCGCCTGGCCGGCGGCCGCCTGTGTGTCGGCCAATAGCAAACCCTTGTTCAAGCCGGGCTACGGCCTGAGCTATGCCGAGCCGGGCCGGGTGGCTGCGCTCAGCGAGGCTGGTGGTCGTGTCGCTTGTGACGCCTCGAATGAGCTGCTGGTCTTCCGCCAAAGCGGCCAGAACGCTTATCAGCTGCAGGTTGCCAGCCCGAGCAATGCCTGGCCCAGCCGGGGCTTGGGCGCCGATCTGAATGCCGTGCTGGAGGTTCCCAGCGAGCAGCCGGCGGTCCGCGTCTCCAGCGTGCAGATCAACACCCAGCAAGATGCCAAACGTCTGGCCTGGACGGGTCCGGCCAAGCTGCATATCTGGTCGGCGCAAAAAGCTAACTTGCTGGCTTACCGGGACGCGGCCTTGGTGTTCGACCTGGTGCAGGAGCGGGCTCCCGAGTTGCCGGTCGGTCTGACGATGGAATGCGGCAGCGGCTGCGCCGGCACGCTGAACTTGAACCCTGTCTTGACCGGCCTGCCCTTGGCCAAGCGCCAGACGCTCAAGATCCCCTTGGCCTGCTTTGCGGCTCAGGGAGCTGACCTGAGTCGTGTCGACGTGCCGTTCAGCCTGGCCGCCGACGCCCCGTTCACCGCCGCAATTGCCAATATTCGCGTCGTCGCCGGCGCCGCGCGCGAGGCCGATGCCATCGCCTGCAAACAATTCACTGCTGTTGCCCAACCATGAAACCTAACGACCATTCACCCCTGATCCTGCGCAGCGATTTCCCGGCCGACTTCCGCTGGGGCTGCTCCACCTCGTCCTACCAAATCGAAGGCGCGGTCCATGAGGACGGCCGCGGCGAGTCGATCTGGGATCGTTTTTGCAGCCAGCCCGGCCGCATCCGCGACGCCAGCAGCGGCGCGGTCGCCTGCGACCATTACCACCGCTGGCCCGAGGATTTGGACCTGGCACGCTCGCTGGGCGTCAATGCTTACCGCTTCTCGATCGCCTGGCCGCGCATCCTGCCGCAAGGCCGCGGCGCGTTGAACGAGAAGGGCCTGGACTTCTATTCGCGCCTGGTGGACGGCATGCTGGAGCGCGGCCTGGAGCCCTGGGCCACGCTCTACCACTGGGATCTGCCCCAGGTCTTGCAGGAGCAGGGCGGTTGGGCCAACCGCGCCACCGTCGACGCCTTCCTTGAGTACACCGAGGCGGTGACACGCCGCCTGGGCGACCGGGTCAAGCATTGGATCACCCATAACGAGCCGTTCTGCACCGCCTTTCTGGGCAACCATGAGGGCAACCATGCGCCGGGTTTGCAGGATCACAAGACCGCCTTGTTGGTCTGCCATCATTTGCTGCTCTCGCATGGCCGCGCGGTGCCGCTGATTCGCCGCCAGGTCGCCGATGCCAAGGTCGGCATCACGTTGAGCCTGCATCCGATTTCGCCGGCCAGCGACAGCGCCGAAGATGCCGCCGCGGCCACGCGCCATGATGGCCTGCGCAATCGCTGGTTCCTCGACCCTCTGCATGGTCGGGGCTACCCGGCCGACATCCTCGAACTGCTCGGTGACGATGCGCCGGTGCTGCTGAGCAGCGATCTGCATGACATCGCAACACCTACCGATTTCCTCGGCGTCAATTACTACTTCCCTGAGCGGGTTGAGAACGCCCCGGGGCTGGGCCCGATCGCCACCCGTGTGGTGGAAACCCCGGACGTGGAGCGCACCGCCTTTGGCTGGGAAGTCGACCCCGAGGGCATGGTGACGCTGCTGACCCGCATCCAGGCCGACTACGCACCGGCCTGCGTCTACCTGACCGAGAACGGCTCGACCTTTGATGATGTGCTGCTGCCCGACGGCAGCATCAACGACGAACAGCGCCGCAGCTATCTTGAGCGGCACTTGGCCGCCGCAGCGCGGGCGATGGCCGCAGGCGTGCCCTTGAAGGGCTATTTCGCCTGGAGCCTCTTGGATAATTTTGAATGGGCCGAGGGCTATGTGCGGCGCTTTGGCCTGAGCTATGTCGACTTCCAGACGCAGCAGCGTACCCTCAAGGCCAGCGGCCATTGGTACGCTAATTTCTTGCAGCCCGGAGATGCAGAAAAATGATGATGATGAGCAAACAGTTTCTTGGCCTGACGGCAGTTGCTGCGGCGACTTTTTTGGTCTCAGCAGGTGCACTGGCGCAGCCCAAGCCCACCGCTGCGCCGCCGAAGGCCGAGGTGATCCATTGGTGGACCTCGGGCGGTGAGTCGGCGGCCGTCAAGGCCATGGCCGATGCCTACCGTGCCGCCGGCGGCGTCTGGGTGGACACTGCGGTGGCCCTGGGCGAGCAGGCCCGCTCGGTAGCCATCAACCGCATCGTCGGCGGCAACCCGCCGACCGCCGCACAGTTCAATACCTCCAAGCAGTTTCTCGACGTGGTCGAGCAGGGCCTGCTGAACAATGTCGATGAGGCGGCGGCGCAGGGCGGGTGGGACAAGGTCTTGCCCGAGACCGTGCTGAATGTGATCAAGGTCAAGGGCCATTTCTACGCCGCGCCGGTCAATATCCATATGCCGGCCTGGATCTGGACCTCCAAGGCGGCCTTCAAAAAGGCCGGCATTGCAGCCGAGCCCAAGAGCATGGACGAGCTGTTTGCGGCGCTCGACAAGCTCAAGGCAGCCGGTCTGATCGGCCTGGCCCATGGCGGCCAGCCCTGGCAAGACAACACCGTGTTTGCCGCCGTGCTGAGCAATGTCGGCGGGCGCGAACTGTACTTGAAGGTGATGCGTGACCGCGACGCCAAGGCGATCAATTCGGCCGAGTTCAAAAACGTTTTGCTGACCTTCAAACGCCTGCAAAGCTATGTGGACAAGGGCTCGCCGGGCCGCAACTGGAACGATGCCACCGCCTTGTTGATCAGCGGCAAGGCCGGTGTGCAGTTCATGGGTGATTGGGCCAAGGGCGAGTTTGCGCTGGCCAAGCAGGTGGCCGGGCGTGACTATGGCTGCATCGCAGGCTTTGGACCCAACTCGCCCTACATCATTCAGGGCGATGTCTTGGTCTTCCCCAAGACCACGCAGCCGGAGGCCGTCAAGGCGCAAAAGCTCTTGGCCAGTGTCGCCACGTCGCCGGCGACCCAAATCGCCTTCAGCATCAAGAAGGGCTCGATCCCCGCGCGCAGCGATATCGATGCCAGCCAGCTGGATATCTGCGGCCAGCAAGGCGTGGCCATCATGAAGGACAAGACCCGCCAACTGGGCAATGGCGAGGTCTACCTGACGCCGGATCAGAACGGGGCCATGCAGGACATCTTGACCGCTTACTGGAACCGCACGATGCCGGTCGAAAAGGTGCAAAAAGATCTCGCCGCGGCCTTGAATAATTGATGTCGCCCAGGCTATGAAGAAGCTTTCCATCTTTCGACGCGTCACGCCCTGGGCCGCCTTGGCCCCGATGGCGCTGACCGTCCTGCTGGGCTATCTGGGCACGGTGCTGTGGTCGCTGCGCGTGTCGCTCAGCAGTGCGCGCACCTTCCCCAAGGACGACTTCGTCGGCCTGGCCCAGTATGAGCGCTTGTTCGGCAATGAGCGCTGGTTGCTGTCGCTGAACAATCTGGCTATCTACGGCCTGCTCTTCATCGTGGCTTGTATGGTGATCGGCTTTTTGCTGGCGGTCTTCATCGACCAGAAAGTCAAGGGCGAGGGTCTGTTGCGCACGATCTTTCTTTATCCTTATGCGATGTCCTTCGTCGCCACCGGCCTGGTCTGGCAATGGGTGCTCAACCCGACCGACGGCATTCAGCAGGCGGTGCGGCAAATGGGTTTCCCTGACTTCACCTTTGACTGGATCATCGACCAGGACAAGGTCATCTACACCGTGGTGATCGCCTCGGTCTGGCAAGCCTCGGGCCTGGTGATGGCCTTGCTGCTGGCTGGGCTGCGGGGCATTGACGAGGACATCTGGAAGGCCGCCCGCATTGACGGCATCAAGCCCTGGCGGGTCTATCTCTTCATCGTGCTGCCGATGTTGGGAGCGTCCTTCGCCACTGTCTTCGTGCTGCTCTTCACCGCCGCCGTCAAGGTCTTCGACGCCGTCGCTGCAATGACGCAGGGCGGCCCCGGCACGGCCAGCGATGTGCCGGCCAAGTTCATCATGGACCATCTGTTTGGCCGCGCCAATATCGCGCTGGCCTCGGCCGGCGCCATCGTCTTGCTGTTGACCGTGCTGGCCCTGGTGGCGCCGTTCTTCTATGCCCGCAGCCGCAAGGCGGGGCAGGGTGGTCACGCATGAGCACGATCGCCATCAAACGCCGCCAACAGCGCTGGACGCCGGCTCGCTTCGGCATCTATGCCTTCCTGATCACCGCAGCGCTGTTCTTCCTCGCGCCGCTCTACATCATGCTGGTGACCTCGTTCAAAACGATGGAGGAAATTCGGCTCGGTCACTTGTTCGCATTGCCACTGCAGGCGACGCTGGAGCCCTGGCGCGCCGCCTGGAGCGAGGTCTGCACGGGAGTGTCCTGCGAGGGCGTCAGCGCGGGTTTTTGGAACTCGGTCGCCATCGTGGTGCCGAGCACCATCCTGCCGGTCTTGCTCGGCGCTTTGAACGGTTACGCGCTGAGTTTTTGGCGACCACGTGGGGCCAATCTGCTGTTTGGCATCTTGATGCTGGGCGCCTTCATCCCCGTGCAAGTGATGATTTACCCGCTCGTCAAGGTGTTGGCGGCGGTCGGCCTGTTCAGCTCGCTGGCTGGCATTGTGCTGGTCCATGTGATCTTCAGCATGCCGGTGATGACGCTGCTGTTTCGCAACTACTTCAGCGCCATTCCGCAGGAGTTGTTCAAGGCGGCGCGCATCGACGGTGGCGGCTTCTGGCGCATCTTCGTGCAGCTGATGCTGCCGATGGCCACGCCCATCATCGTGGTTGCGGCCATCATGCAGGTGACCGGGGTCTGGAACGACTACATCCTCGGCCTGGTGTTCGCCGGCCGCGACAACCTGCCGATGACGGTGCAGCTCAATAACGTCATCAACACCACCACCGGGGAGCGGCTCTACAACGTCAATATGGCGGCCACCATCCTCACCTCGCTGGTGCCTCTTTTTGTCTATTTCGTCTCCGGACGCTGGTTTGTGCGCGGCATTGCGGCCGGCGCCGTCAAGGGTTGAAAGCGCAAATGAATACATGTGGCGTGAAAGTTAGCAATCTGTCTATCCGCTTCGATGGCAACGAAGTCATCAAGGATCTCAGCCTGGACATCAAGGAGGGCGAATTTCTGGTGCTGCTGGGGCCTTCGGGCTGCGGCAAGTCGACCTTGCTGCACAGCATTGCCGGCCTGACGGCGCCGGAGAGCATTCACCAGGGCGTGGTGGAAATCGGCGGCCAGGACATGACCTATGCCGACCCCAGCGAGCGCGGCATCGGCATGGTGTTCCAGTCCTATGCGCTCTACCCGACGATGACGGTGGAGGGCAATATGTCCTTCGGTCTGCGCGTCAGCGGCTGCCCCAAGGCCGAGCTGCAGCGGCGCGTCAAGCGGGTGGCGGCGATGTTGCAGCTGGAGCCGCTGCTGGCGCGCAAGCCGGCGCAGCTGTCGGGCGGCCAGCGTCAACGGGTCGCGATCGGGCGGGCTCTGGTGCGCGAGGCGGCCGTGCTTTTGTTCGACGAGCCGCTGTCCAATCTGGACGCCAAGCTGCGTGCCGAACTGCGCCGTGAGCTGAAGCTGCTGCACAAGACGCTGGGCTCGACGATGATTTACGTTACCCACGATCAGGTGGAGGCGATGACGCTGGCCAGCCGCATCGTCGTGATGCGCAGTGGCAATATCCAGCAAATCGGCGCGCCGACAGAGGTCTACGAGCGGCCGGCCAATCTCTTTGTGGCGGGCTTCTTGGGCGCACCGGGAATGAATTTTGTGCCCGGTCAATTGCGCGCAGTGGCCGGCGAGGCCGTCAGCTTGGAGGGTGCCTTGCCCGTCGATCTGAGCAATTACCCCTTCTTGAAGCCGGTCGAGCCGGGCCGGCCAGTGCTGCTGGGTATTCGCCCCGAACATGTGCGCATCGAGCCTCAAGGTGCTTGGCGTGCCAGCGTCCATCTGATCGAGCCGATGGGCAATCACCAGGTGGTTTGGCTGAAGGCGGCGGGGCAATTGTTGGCGGCGATTGCCGACGACAGCATGAATCTGACGGTCGATAGCGAGGTCCAGTTCAGTCTTGACCTGAATCGTGTCTCGCTGTTTGACCAAGCCACCGAGCTTCGCCTTTAACAACCACCGTCGATTGGACCCGTCCCCATGAGCCTCGATCATGTGCGCCAAATCGTCATCGTCGGCGGCGGCACCGCTGGCTGGATGAGCGCCGCGGCCCTCGCCAAGCTGCTGCCGCCCGACTGCCGGATTCATCTGGTCGAGTCGGATGAAATAGGCTCCATCGGGGTCGGTGAAGCGACGATTCCCAATATCAAGAACTTCAATGCCGCGCTGGAGATTGACGAAGACGAGTTCATCCGAGCCACCCAGGGCACCTTCAAGTTAGGCATTGAGTTCGTCAACTGGGGCGCACTGGGCGAGCGCTATATCCACGGCTTCGGCAAGGTCGGCCAAGAGCTGGATGCCGTCGCTTTTCACCACTACTGGTTGCGCCTGCAGCGCGAGGGCCTGGCCAGCGATCTGGGTGACTACTCGATCAACACGGCCGCCCCGCAACACGCCAAGTTCATGCGGGCACGCCCCGATATGGCCGGCTCGCCCTTGGCCGACATCGCCAGCGCCTTCCAATTCGATGCCAGCCTGTATGCGCGCTTCCTGCGCGGCTATGCGGAGAAGCGCGGCGTCTTGCGCAGCCAGGGCAAGGTGGTGCAGGTTCAGCAGCGCGAGCCCGATGGTCATATCAGCGCGGTGCGCCTGGACAGTGGCGAGTTGATAGCGGGCGACTTCTTCATCGACTGCTCCGGCATGCATGCGCTGCTGATTGCCAAGACCTTGCAGATTGGCTTTGAGGATTGGTCGCATTGGCTGCCCTGCGACCGGGCCGTCGCCGTGCCGTGTGAATCGGCCGGCCCCTTGCTGCCCTTGACCCGCGCCACCGCGCACAGCGCCGGTTGGCAATGGCGGATCCCGCTGCAGCACCGCACCGGCAATGGCCATGTGTATGCGAGCCGTTTCATGGGCGACGCCGAGGCCAGCGAGATCCTGCTGCGCCATCTGGACGGCAAGCCGCTGGCCGAGCCGCGCCTGATCAAGTTCCAGCCCGGCCGGCGCGAGCGCTGCTGGGACAAGAACTGCGTGGCCGTCGGGCTGTCCAGCGGCTTCCTGGAGCCACTGGAGTCGACCAGCATTCATTTGATCCAGACCGCACTGGCGCGCTTGGTGAGCTTTTTCCCGCACCGCGGCTTTGATGCGGCCGACATCGAGGAGTACAACCGCCAGTCGCAATTCGAAGTCGAGCGCATTCGGGACTTCATCATCCTGCACTACAAGGCCACCGCGCGCGACGACTCCCCGTTTTGGAATCATTGCCGGCTGATGGACGTACCCGCCACCTTGCAGCGCAAGATGGATCTCTACCGCAGCAATGCCCGCATCTACCGCGAAGGCGGCGAGCTATTTGCCGAACTCAGCTGGTTGCAGGTGATGAATGGCCAAGGCATCAGGCCGACCGGCTATCACCCGTTTGCCGATCAGTTGCCCCAGGACGAAGCGATCGCCTTTATGGCGAATGTGAAGGAGGTGATCGCGCGCTGCGTCAAGGTGATGCCGACGCAGGCCGACTTCATCGCTCAGCATTGCGCGGCGGTGCGGGCGTGAGGTGTTTGCTTGGGCTGTTGCTGGTTTGGGCAATGGCGGCCCCTGCGCTGGCGGCCGGCAGCTTCAATATCGCCACCTACAACCTGCGCCTGAATCTGGCCTCCGACGGGCCTAACGCCTGGCCACAGCGCAGTGCGGCGCTCAAGGCCTTGATCCGTTATCACGAGTTTGATGTGTTCGGCACCCAGGAGGGTCTGCCCGAGCAGATCGATGAACTCGGCGCTATGGCTGAATTTACCCATGTCGGCGTGGGGCGCGACGACGGCAAACGGGCCGGCGAGCATGCGGCGATCTTCTACCGCAAGGCCCGTTTTGAGGCGCTGAAGAACGGCGACTTCTGGCTCAGCCAGACGCCGGATCTGCCGTCCAAGGGATGGGACGCGCGCTGCTGCAACCGGCTGGCGAGCTGGGTGCTGTTGCGCGACCGCGAAACCGGCAAGCGCTTTTATGTGTTCTCGGTTCACTTTGACCACGAAGGCGTGGTCGCGCGCAAGGAGTCGGCCAAGCTGCTGCTGAGCAAGATCGCCGAGATCGCCGGTGAGTTGCCGGTGTTCTGCGTCGGCGACTTCAACTCAACGCCCGACACCGAACAGATCCAGCGTATGCAGGCCGCACTCGGTGATGCGTTTGTTGTCAGCCGTAGCCCGCCTTATGGCCCGGTCGGCACTTTCAATGCTTTCAAGATCGACGCGCCCATGCAGGACCGGATTGACTATGTCTTTGTCAGCGCCGGCATCCAGATTCTCAAGTACGGCGTGCTGAGCGACTCTGTTGCCGGCCGCTTCCCTTCCGACCACCATCCGGTGCTGGTGCGCGCCAGGCTGGATTGATACTTTTATAGAAGCTGATTCATGAACATCAGAAAACGTAGTTTGACTCTGTTGGCGGCGATCGCGGCGCTGGCCGCTTCGGCCGCAGCCGCGCCGGTAAAGACGCAAACAGTCTCGGCCTGGGTTACCAGCGCCGACCAAAGCCGCTTGCTGGCGCGCCAGGATGATCTGGCCTTCAAGCCCAAACAGCAGGCGCTGGACGTCCATATCGACGTCGATCCGGCGCAGCGCTTCCAGACCATGGTCGGCTTTGGTGCCTCCATCACCGATGCCTCTGCATGGTTGATACAGCAGCGCATGAGCGAAGCCCAGCGCAAGGCCTTGTTGAGCGAGCTGTTCGGGCGCGGGCCCGGCGGCATTGGTTTCGACTTCGCCCGCCTGACCATAGGCGCCTCGGACTTTTCACGCGCGCATTACAGCTTCAACGATCTGCCGGCGGGCCAGACGGACATGGCCTTGAAGGGCTTCTCGATCGAGCCCAACCGGCTTGATGTGCTGCCCGTCATCAAGGCCGCCCTGGCCATCAATCCCGGCCTGCAGGTGATGGCCTCACCCTGGAGCGCGCCCGGCTGGATGAAAAGCGGCGACAGCCTCGTCAAGGGCAGTTTGAAGCCCGAGATGTATGGCGTGTTCTCCGACTACCTGCTGCGTTACGTCGACGCCTACGCGGCCGAGGGCGTGCCTATTTTTGCACTCACGCTGCAAAACGAGCCCCATTTCGAGCCGGATGACTATCCCGGTATGCGAGTCGATCCCGCCGCTCGCGCGGCCGTGATCGGCCAGCATCTGGGCCCCCTGCTGGCCCAGCGTGGCCTCAAGATCAAGCTCTTCGACTGGGACCACAACTGGGACCAGCCTGAGTCGCCGCTGGCCGTCTTGGCCGACCCGGTGGCGCGCCCCTATGTGGCCGGCGTGGCCTGGCATTGCTATGCCGGTGATGTCTCGGCTCAGAACCTGGTGCATGACGCCTACCCGGACAAGGAAGTCTGGTTCACCGAATGCTCGGGCGGCGAATGGGCGCCGGAATGGCGCAAGACCTTGCCCTGGATGATGCGCAATTTGGTGATCGGCAGCACGCGTGCCTGGGCCAAGGGCGTGCTGATGTGGAACCTGGCACTGGACGAGAACTATGGTCCCCATCTGGGCGGCTGCAAGGACTGCCGCGGCGTGGTGACCATCAATTCCAAGACCGGCGCCGTGACCCGCAATATCGAGTATTACGCGCTGGCCCATGCCAGCAAGTTCGTGCGCAGCGGCGCGCAACGCATTGCCTCGACCGCGGCCGTTGAGGGTGTCGAGACGGTGGCCTTTCGCAACGCCGACGACGGCTCGGTGGCGCTGATCGTCAGCAATAGCGGCGCGCAGGCCAAGCGCTTCTCGGTCGGCGCCGGCGGGCAGAACTTTGTCTATGTGTTGCCGCGTGAAAGCGTGGCCACCTTCACTTGGCCAGATCAGTCGGGTCGGCCATGAGGCGGCTGTGTCCGCTGTTGACCCTGATTCTGGTTTGCACCGCGTCGAACGCCCTTGCCGAGCTTCGCCTACACGGCATTTTTGGCGACCATATGGTGTTGCAGCGCCATGCGCCGATACGGGTCTGGGGCTGGGCGGCGCCGGGTGAAACCATTGTGGTGGCCATGCACCGTCAAAAGCAGCAGACGCGGGCCGATGCGCAAGGTGCTTGGGTCGTGCAGCTTGCGCCCGAGGCTGCCGGTGGACCGCATCAGCTGCGGGTCAGTGGCGAGGTCGGCAGCGAGCAGCGGGTCTTGAGCGATGTGCTGATCGGTGAGGTCTGGCTCACAGCCGGCCAGTCCAATATGGAGATGAGCCTGAGCCAGGCGCTGGACGGCCCGGCCGACGCCGCTGCCGCCAACGACCCTTTGATCCGCCACATCAAGATGGCGCATCGCACCGCCTTGCAGCCCTTGACTGACATTGACTCGGCGCCTTGGCAGCCGGCCACGGCCGCATATGCGGGCAACTTCAGCGCGGTGGCTTACCACTTTGCTCGCCAGCTGCGCCGCGAGTTGGGCGTGCCGGTGGGGCTGGTCAATCTGTCTTGGGGCGGCACGCAGATCGAGACCTGGATGAGCCCGGCGGCGCTGCAGACGCAGGCCCAGATTCGGCCGCTGCTGGCGAATGTGGCGCCCACGGCGGCGGCCTTTGAGTCGCGCTACCGGGATCGCATGAGCGCCTTGATACGTGACTGGCAAGGCGTTGACGCGGTGGCAGAGCCGGGAATGAGCAACGCATGGCTCGCCCGCGACTTGGATGACAGCGGTTGGGCCAACTTGCATGCGCCGGGTGCGTGGGAGGCGCAGGGCCTGCCGGACTTTGACGGCCGGCTCTGGTATCGCAAGACCTTTGTCTTGAGCGAGGCGCAGACTAGCCGAGCGAATGCGGTGCTGCACCTGGCGCGAATTGATGATTGTGATGAGAGTTATGTCAACGGCCAGGCTGTCGGTGGCCTATGTGGCTGGGACACGCCGCGCCGCTATGCCTTGGCGCCGGGCGTGCTGCGGGCCGGCGTGAACGTCATCGCGATCCGGGTCACCGACAACGGCGGCGGCGGCGGTCTGCATGGCCCGGCCGAGAGCCTGCGACTGCAACTCGGCGACGAGGCCCTTGGCTTGGCCGGGCCGTGGAAGGCCAGGGTTGAGTCCTTGATGATCAAGACCGAGCCGGGTGTCAACGACCTGCCCTCGCTGCTCTTCAATGGGATGTTGAATCCTGTCATCGGCTTCGGCTTGCGCGGCATGCTTTGGTACCAGGGCGAAAGCAATGTCGAGCGCGCGGCGCAGTACGAACAGTTATTGCCCGCCTTCATCAAGGACTTGCGTGGGCGCTGGGCGCTGGGCGAGTTCCCTTTCTATATGGTGCAGCTGGCGGCCGACAAACCCTGGCAGGGCAATAGCTTGGCCGGCAGCCGCTGGGCCGAGCTGCGCGAGGCACAAGCACGCACTTTGAGCGTGGCGGCCAAGACGGGGATGGTGGTGAGCACCGATATGGCCGACGGCGGTGACCTGCATCCGCGCCATAAGCGTGAGCTTGGCCAGCGGCTGGCGGCCGTGGCGCTGAAGCAAGACTATGGCCGGCCGGTGGCGGCCAGCGGGCCGACGCTGCGTCAGCTGACCGTGGTCGGGGACAAGGCCGAGCTGCAGTTCGACAACGTCGGGCGAGGCTTGGTCGCCCGTGACGGGCGCTTGCGCGGCTTCACGATCGCCGACGCTTCCGGGCGCTTTTATCCGGCCGAGGCGCAAATTCTTGGGGACAAGGTGATTGTGCATAACACGCAAGTTAAGCGGCCTGTGGCGGTGCGATTCGGCTGGGTTGACAACCCGGAGCAGAACAATCTATTCAACCGCGACGGCCTGCCGGCCGCACCGTTTCGCACGGATGACTGGCCGCGTTTGACGGAAGAGGCGAGCTATGCGTTTTAAGAGTGCACTTTTCAAAGCGAGCTTGGTGTTTGGTTTGGGGGTGCTGCTATCGGCTGCTTCTGCTGCTGCTGGCCTTGCACCGGCGATTCCTGCTGCGGCCCTGCTTCCCCAGCCGGCATCCGTAGTGATCCAGTCGGATCATGCACCGTTTGTGCTCGACGCCAAGCTGCCCGTGCTGGCGCCGGCCGCGCTCGCTGGCTCGGCTCAGTTCCTGGCGAAGCGGCTGGAGGGGCTGAGCGTGACCGCGACCGAACCCAAGTCAGGCCGTCTGGTTCGCTTTGAGCTGGATCCGTCCGTCGGCCCTGTGGTCGGCGCCTATCGCCTGCAGGTGCGTGAGGCGCAGATCACCATCAGCGCGGCCGAGCCGGCCGGGGCCTTCTATGCCGTGCAAACGCTGCTGCAAATGCTGCCCAAAGCCAGCACAGCCGGCAAACTGAAAAAGCCCAGCGTGCCGGCGCTGGACATCGCCGACGCGCCGCGCTTTGTCTGGCGCGGCCTGATGCTGGACGTAGCGCGTCACTTCCACGGTGTCGAGCGGGTCAAGCGTGTGATCGATCAGATGGCCGTCTACAAGCTCAACCGCCTGCATCTGCACCTCAGCGATGACAGCGGCTGGCGGGTGGCGATCAAGGCCTACCCGAAGCTGACCACGGTCGGCGCAATTGGCGACACCTCGAACCCCAAGCGCGCCGCGCAGTTCTACAGCGCGTCCGATATACGCACCATCGTTGCCTATGCGGCCGAGCGCTATATCGAGGTGGTGCCGGAGATCGATATGCCCGGCCATAGCGGCGCCGCCGCACGCGCCTACCCGGAGTTCTTCGACGGCAAAGTGACCTTCAATCCCGCCCATCCCGGCACGTATAAATTCATCGATACCGTGTTGGGCGAGTTGGCCAGCCTGTTCCCCGGCCGCTATATCCACTTTGGCGGTGACGAGGTCTGGATAGACAACACGCGCTGGGGCGAAATGCCCGATGTGCTGGCGATGGCGCGCGACCTGACCCCGGTGGGTGAGGCGCCGCAGATCAAACGTGTAGAGGCCGAGTTCGCCAGGCGCATGGTGCAAATGATCAAAAAGCACGGCCGCATCGCGATCGGCTGGGACGAGGTGATCGCCGCCGGCCTGACCGACGAGATGATCGTGCAATGGTGGCGTATGGATCACCCCGAGGCCGTGCAGACGGCGCTGAAGCAGGGTCAGTCTGTCGTGTTGTCGCCGGTGGACCGCATGTATCTGGACTACCCGGCCGGCCTGGGTGAGCCCGGCGCGGCCTGGGAAGGCAATACCGGTGGGCCGATCTCGGTCGAAAAAATGGTTGTTTGGGAGCCGATGCCGGCGGGCCTGAACGCCGCGCAGCGCGAACGCGTGCTGGGCATAGAGGCGCCGCTGTGGACCGAGAACGTACGCAGCGAAAGCTATCTCGAATACATGCTCTACCCCAGGTTGGCGGCGGTGGCCGAGGTGGCTTGGCGCACTGAGTCGAACTCAGCGCCGGAGGTGTTCGTCAAACGGCTGGCGCCGCATATTGCGCGCTGGAAAGCGCAAGGCCTGAATGCGCGCGGCAGCCGGGATGACGCGTATCAGTACAAGGTGCATTGAGGCCGTCTTGGCTAGCGACAGGCCAATGCTGGCTTGGCCTGTCTATCATCAGCCGCGCGGTTTTTGTTGGCGAGCGCCGAGGCCCAACAGCAGCGCTGCGCCCAAGCCGATCAAAGCCGCCGAGCTGGGCTCAGGCACTGCGCTGACGGTCAGCGAGGCATCCTCGAACCAGATGCTGCCCGTCGCATTATTGGCCGCGAACTCAACTCGAATTTCGGTCGTGCCCGCAGGCGCCCATCCGTTCAGCGTGTAGGCCGCCCATGGGTGTGGAATGTCGTAGTTAGGGCCATAAACAGCCGGGTCGACGGTATTTCTTGAGGCGCTGCCCAGCAGCGTCGCGTTGTTCAAGAAGTACATCGTCATGCTGCCGGTGGGCAGCCACCAGGCGTCGGCACCGCTGAACACCGACAGCGTGTAGTGCTGGCCCGCTGTTGCTTGCACGGTCTGCGAGAAGCTGCCGCCACCGCCATTGCCGGCGGCTCCGGTGACCACGTATTGCGAGCCATTCAGACTGACGGCCGCATTGTTCTCGAAGTTGGCCCAGCCGCCGGCGGCGCTGGCTTGCGTCCAATGGGCCGCGCTGTTGAAGTCGCCGTCCAGCAGCAGAGAAGTGGAGGCTGCCTGCGCGGAACCGGCAGCAAGACAGGCCGCAAAGCAGGCCGTTGAGAAAACAGTGCGGATCTTTTTCATCGAGGTTTCCTAAGTGTGGAGATGAGCAAAAGCGCTCTGCTTTTCAAGCGCAGAGCTACAGCGTCGGCGCCCTGGCAGCGGAGCGTAACGTTAAGAATTCTGCCGTCATCGATCTTAGTTAAATTAACAAAATGTTAATTTATGGTTAACCCGCGAGCGGCGCCCACATCGCGCCTGACCTTCTGTTTGTTGACGCATTGCGATGTGCGAGCGCCATGCTCGGGCTGTCTTTCAAATGCAGGGTTAATACGTGTTTAATAAAACATTACGTAAATTAATAATCTGCCGATGCGGACTTGACCTGCCCTTTGTTCGCAGAGGCAAGAGAAGAAAACAAACCGGAGACCCCAAGATGCATTCATACCGACATTTCATGACGTCCCTGAGCGGCGGACTACCGAACTCGTTTGCGGGGCTGGCTCTTTTGGGTTTGGCCGCGTGCGGCGGCTCATCCAGCGAGCCGGCGCAGGCCGATGCCGCGCAGACCACAATGCGCGCGCTTGCCGCCGGTTGGGGCAAAGTCGTCCCGCCCACGCCCGCACCCGCCGTGGACCTCAGCTTCTTGCGCGCCGACGGCGCGAAGTGGGTCAGGGCGAGTGGCGCGCCGCTTGAATTGAAGGGTACGAATCTGGGCAATTGGTTGGTCCAGGAATTCTGGATGATGGGTCAGGGCGGCAATGGCGTCATCGACCAATGCACGCTGGAGAGCAAGCTGACCCAGCGCTTTGGCTATGCCGAGAAGGAGCGCTTGATTGCGCTGTTCCGTGACAACTGGATGAGGGAGCGCGACTGGGATCAGCTCAAGGCCTTCGGCTTCAATCTGGTGCGCCTGCCGATTCTGTGGAGCGTGATCGAGGACGAGAAGAAGCCCAAGACGCTGCGCGCGGACGCCTGGAAGTACCTGGATTGGTCGATCGCCGAGGCCAAGAAGCGCGGCATCTACGTCATTCTTGACCTGCATGGCGCGGTAGGCGGCCAGACCCCCAATGACCACACCGGCTGTTCGGGCCAGAACCAATACTGGACCAGCAGCGAGTACCAGGACCGCACCAAATGGCTGTGGGAGCAGATCGCCACGCGTTACAAGGACGAGCCCGTCGTCGCGGCCTTAGACCCGCTCAATGAGCCCTGGGGATCGACCGCCGAGGACATGGCCGCCCGCGTGACCGAGCTGTACCACACCATTCGAAAGATCGACAGCAAGCACATCGTGATGCTGCCCTCCCATTACGCCGATATCGCTGCCTACGGCGATCCGGCCGCCAAGGGGATGAGCAATGTGGCGTTTGAGATGCACCCCTATCCGGGCTTGTTCGGCGACCGTCCCAACGACAGTGCCTACGACGTTCACCGTGACTGGCTGCGCTGTGGCCCGCAAGGCAATGGCGGTGTCTGCGACGTGCGCAACAAATTGGCCGGCCTGAAGACGCCCTTGTTGATGGGCGAGTTTCAGCCCTGGCAGTCGGCCGGCCTGGATCTCGGCGGCAAGATCGGTCGCGCCACCTATGACACCTATGCGGCCTATGGTTGGGCGTCAACCAGCTGGGCCTACAAGGTGGTCAGCCCGGCGGGCGGCCAAGGCAAGGGGACCTGGGGCCTGGTGACCAATGCGGTCGACACCGGCCAGGACAGTGGCCTGGGCCTGGTGGCCAAGGCCAGCACCTGGGACTGCCCAAGCTGGAATGCCAGCTTCGCCGACGCTTGCGCCAAAAAGCCCGGCCCCATCAAGATTGGCGGCAGCGGCCCCAAGACCTATTACCTGGTGCTCAAGACCGGTGCCACCGGCGGCGGCAGCCCGGATCTCACTTACGACAAGATCAGCTTGGTCAACGATGTCAGCAAAGCCGAACTGCTCGTCAACGGCGGCTTCGGCAGTGCTAACGGCTGGACCACGCTGAGCATCAGCGGCAGCGAAAACGTCAACTTCAACTACTTGGGCGGCGACAAGACCCCCGTCGGCGGTGACGGTGCGGTGCTGCGCGTCACGCGGCCGGCCGGCGTCAGTGGACTGATCAACGGCGGCGTCTACCAAGCCGTCACCTTGCAGGGCGGGCAGAGCTATAGCTTGAGCGGCAGCTTCAGGAGCAACGGCAGCACCGAAACCTGGGCCGAGGTCTATTTGGTTCCGCAGGCGCCTGTGCCTGGTGTGGATGTGGTTGATCAGGCCGGCAAGGTCGATTTCGCCAACGCCTCGGTGGCGGAGATCGAGCGCCTGTTCAAGAGCTACGGCAGCCAGGCCTATGAGGTGCACAAGGGTCTAGCCAAACACCTGGTCGGTCCCGCAAGCACCTTGTTCACGCTGCCGGCGCGGCCCAGCGGCTTGAAGGCCAGCCAGACCAGCGGCAATGTGGCCTTGACCTGGGCGGCCAATAGCGAGGCTGACCTGACGGGCTACAAGGTCTACCGCAGCCGCACCCGCGGCGACGCCAGCGGCGCCACGCTGTTGGCCAGCGGCGTCAAGACCGCGGCCTTCACCGACAGCACCGCCGAGGCCGGAGCCCGGTACTACTACACGGTGGCAGCGACGGATGCCGAGGACGAAAGCCACCGCAGCGAGGAGGCCAGCAATGCCGAGAACTTCAGCTTTGCTCTGCCGGCCAAGATCGAGGCCGAGGACTATGCGGCGATGGCTGGCATTCAGCTCGAGGACTGTTCGGACAGCGGCGGCGGCAAGAACGTGGGCCATTTCGAAGCCGGGCGCTATATCGAGTTCAATGTCTCGGTCGCCACGGCGGGCAAGTTTGTGATCGACTACCGGCTGGCCAGCGCCGGCGGCAGCGTGGGCTTCGAGGTCTTGATCGACGACATCAAGGTGGACGCTCTTGCCGTGCCCAATACCGGCGGCTGGCAGACCTGGAAGACCTATGGCGGCACCAGCTTCAACCTGCCCGCGGGTCAGCACAAGCTGCGAATCATGGCGGTCGGCGGCGGCTGGAACATCAACTACTTGGTCGTCAAGGCGGCGATCTAGGACTGAATCACTCAGCAATATGACGCGGGCAGACGGGGTGGCGATCGTTGTGCTGGCCCCGGCCTCAAGCTCATTCGCTGCCAAGCGCTAGGCTGAGCAGCGTGGCCCCTGAGTTCGGCCCGTCGTCCGCGAGGTCTGTTGTTCGCAAGCGCACAGACCAGCGCGATTGAAAGCCTCAAGGTTCGGCAAGCGGGCATCAACCAAGCCTGCGCATTCGCGGCGCTGCACAGCGTCCCTTTGTATTGCCAGACGAGGTTCACCGATGAAGACAGCTCCCCAAACCAAGGCCGATTCCGCCCATATCGCCAAGCTGATCGCCGATATCCCGATCGCCATGCTCGCCACCGTCGAGGCCGATGGCGCCCTGGCTTGCCGGCCCATGGCGGTGCTGGAGATGGATGCCAGCGGCGCGCTCTGGTTCTTTACCGACCTGCGCTCTTCCAAGGTTGAGCACCTTCGCGTGGCCAACCTCAGCTTCACCGACCCGGCGCATGGCAACTATGTGTCGCTGTCGGGCCGCGGCGAGATCGACACAGACCGGGCGCACATCAAGCGCCTGTGGTCGGCATTTGCCAAGCCCTGGTTCCCGGACGGCCCGGACTCCCCCAACCTGGCGCTATTGAAGTTCATTCCCGATGCCGCAGATTACTGGGACGCGCCGAACAGCAAGATGGTGCGCAGCTTCGGCGTGATCGCCTCCATCGTGGCGGGCAAGCCTATCGCGATGGGTGAGTCCGGCTCGCACACGAATATGTCGGCGGATGCGTCGGCGCCCTGAACCATGCGCATCACCGGGCTAGGCAGCGCAACTCCGCCGGCGCGCTATACCAAAGCCGAGTGCCTGGTCGCCTTTGAGCGCTCGGCATGGTTTGCGCGGCTGGACGCGCGCGCTCACATGATCGCCAGAACCGTGCTGCAGCGCGACAACGGCATAGAGGCGCGCCGCTTGGCGGTCGATTCGCTGGATGAGGTCTTCAACATCGACCCGAATACGCTGGCGACGCGCTTCTTGAGCCATGCGCCGCGGCTGGCCGCCCAAGCCGGTGAACGTGCGCTGAGCCAGGCCGGCTTAGAGCCCGCGCAGATCGACGCCGTGGTGGTCAGCACCTGCACCGGCTATCTTTGCCCCGGGTTGAGTGGCTATGTCGTCGAACGCCTGGGCTTGCGCCCCGATGTGCAGGCTCTTGACCTGGTGGGCCAGGGCTGCGCTGCCGCCTTGCCAAATTTGATGCTCGGCCAGGCTTTGCTGGCCGGCGCCGGCTGTGCGCATGTGCTGTCGATCTGCGTGGAGGTCAGCAGCGCGGCGATGTACCTCGACAACGACCCCGGCGTGCTGATCAGCGCCTGCTTGTTCGGCGATGGTGCGGGAGCGGCCGTGCTGTCTCGACAGCCATGCCCCTCCAGTAGCTTGGGCCGCAGCATTCTGTGGAAGGACAGCACATCGCTGATAGCGCCCGGCGAGCGAGGCGCTTTGATGTTTGAGCAGCGCGACGGCATGCTGCGCAACATCCTGAGCCGCGCCGTCCCTGCCTTGGCGGCCGACTACGCGCAGCGCGTGCTGCTGACCGTGCTCGGCCGGGCCGGGCTGAGCCCCGCCGATGTGGGCACTTGGATCATGCATGCCGGTGGGCGCGATGTGCTGCAGGCGCTGGAGCAGCGGCTTGGTTTGACGCCCGGCGACGAGCTGCGCTACAGCGCGGCGGTGCTGCGCGAATACGGCAATATGTCGAGTGCTTTTGTTTACTTCGTGCTGGAGGCCGCGCTGGCCGATGGTGCGGCGCCCGGTTGGTGGTGGTTGTCCTCGTTCGGGGCCGGCTTCAGCTGCCACGGTGCGCTGCTGGAGCTGCAGTGATGCTGATGCCCAGGCACGTGGCCGCGGAGGCGCTGGACCATCTTCCCGCCGCCGATCCAG
>JADMJQ010000040.1:29026-51156 GCA_018780415.1 Roseateles sp.
CCGCGATCTCGTGCGCATCCACCGCGCCATGGGCACGCGGGCCATCGTCGCGCGCGGCTGGCGGGATTTGCTGACGGGTGCGGCGCCTGCCCGGCCTTTGCGGATTTTGGAGCTGGGTGCGGGCGACGGTAGTTTGCTGCTCGGTGTCGCGCGTGTGTTGGCACCGCGTTTGCCGCCCGTGCATTTGACCTTGCTGGACCGCCAAGACATCGTCAGCAGCGCGACGCTGACAGCCTATGCCGAGCTGGGGTGGACGGCGCGGGTGCAGCAGGCCGATGTGCTGAACTGGGCCAGGCGACCCGAGAACGCCAAGCACTGGGATCTCATCAGCACGGCATTGTTCCTGCACCATTTCGAGGGCGATCCGCTGGAGCGTTTGCTCGCTGCGGTGGCCGCGCGCAGCGATCGCTTCTTCGCCTATGAGCCGCGCCGGTCGCGTCTGCCCTGGGCGGCCAGCCATCTGGTCGGCGCTTTGGGTGCCAATGCGGTGACCCGTGAGGATGCGGTGTTGAGCGTGCACGCCGGCTTCAGTGGCGAGGAGATCGGCGCGCTATGGCCGGGGGCCGGCACGCTTTGGCAGACCCGCGAGTTCGCGGCCGGCCTGTTCAGCCATTGCTTCAGCGCACGCCGAGCATCGTGCGTAGGTAGCGAGTGATGATGCCGGACACCGCGCCCTGCAGCTTTGACGCCCTCATCATCGGTGCGGGCCCGGCGGGCTGCACGGTCGCGATTCATTTGGCCCGCGCGGGCTGGTCCGTGGCCTTGGTCGAAAAGCAGCGCTTCCCGCGCCGCAAGGTCTGCGGCGAGTGCATCGCGGCCAGCAACCTGCCGCTGTTGGAGGCGCTGGGGCTGGGCGACGCGTTCGCGGCCTTGGCGGGGCCCGACTTGCATCAAGTGAGGCTGCTGCGCGGCGACAAGGCGGTGGTGGCCGCACTCCCGGCCGCCGAGCATCTGCGCTTTCCCTGGGGTCGCGCACTCGGCCGCGAGGCGCTGGACAGCTTGCTGCTGGCTCAAGCCCGTGCTGCCGGCGCGCTGGTGTTTCAGCCCGCTGCCTTGCAGGCGATGCTGGGCGGCCCCGGCGCCTGGCACTGCGAAGTCCGCTTGCTGACCTCAGCGACGCTGCTGCGCCTGCGCGCCAAGTTGCTGGTTGACGCCCATGGGTCCTGGGAGCCGCTACCCTCAGACCGGCGCCAGCAGCGGCAGGCGCGCAGCGCCGCCGACCTGTTTGCCTTCAAGGCCAATTTTGCTGGGTCGAGCTTGCCCCCAGGCCAGATCAGCGTGCTGGCCCTGGACGGCGGCTACGGCGGAATGGTGGTGGCCGACCAAGGCTTGATGATCTTGGCCTGCTGCATTCGCCGTGACCGGCTGAGCGAGTTGCGCGGCGCGGCGCCGGGCCTGAGTGCGAGCGAAGCCGTCGAGGCCTGGCTGCAGCGCGAATGCACTGGCGTGCGCGAGGCCGTGCAAGGCGCCCGACGCGATGGGCCTTGGTTGGCCTCGGGCCCGCTGGATCCTGGCGTGCGTGTAGGCGCCGCGGACGGCATCTTCAGGGTCGGCAATGCCGCGGGCGAAGCGCATCCGATTCTGGGCGAAGGCATCAGCATGGCTTTGCAATCGGCCGCCTTGCTCTGTTCGCATTTATTGGGTGAATTGGGCGAAGGCGGCAAATCTGCTGCGCCGGACGCTGCTGTCCAGGCCGACTTGCAGCGCGCTTATGCGGCCGACTGGCGACGGCAATTCGCGCCTCGGCTGCGTTTGGCTGCCGCTTTTGCCCAGCTCGCCATGCGGCCACGCCCTGCGGCCGCCTTGATGGCGCTGGTGCGGGCCTGGCCCGCTCTGCTCACGCAGGGTGCGCGCTGGGGCGGCAAGGTCCGCGCGCCCAAGTTGGTGCCGCCAGGTATTGCTTCATTGACTCAACTGCGAGAGGAATCGACATGATGACCACCCTAGAACGCTTGAGTGCGATCCTGATCAAAGACTACAAGCTGCAGCCGGATCGCTTGACGCTTGACGCCCCGCTGGAGAGCCTGGGGCTGGACTCTTTGGGCACGGTCGAGCTGCTGTGGACGGTTGAGGATGTGTTCCAGATCAAGCTGCCGGGTGACCCGGTGGACCTGCCCACCTTGGGGGATGTCGTTCGCTATGTTGACGAGCTGGTGGCCGGCCAGACCCTGGCGCCGGCTGCAGCAGCGCCCGGGAAGCCCGTTCTGCAAACAGGATGAGGCGGGTCGCGGTCAGCGGCATCGGGGTGGTGTCGCCGCTTGGGAACAGCAGCGCCGAACTGCTGGCGAATGCGTGTGCCGGCCGCTCCGGCGTGCGCCGGCTCGAGCTGCCTTTTGCCAGCAGGCTGAGCTCTCCGATCGCCGCGAGCGCGAACTTCGACGCCATGCCTGAGCTCGACCCGGCCAAGGCGCGCATGCTGGACCGCTTCAGCCTGTTGGCGCTGTTCGCCGCCAACCAGGCGGTTCAAGCAGCGAGCGGTGCTTTGGCGGGCATTGACAGCGAACGCGCGGGCGTCTTTGTCGGTACCGGCATGGGCGGCACGCTGAGCATGGACGCCGGCTACCAGACCCTTTATGGCGAGCAGTCCGACCGCATCAAGCCCTTCACCATTTTGATGGGCATGCACAACGCTGCCGCCGCCTGGATTGGCATCGAGCATGGCCTGCGCGGGCCCAATATGACTTACTCAACCGCCTGCTCGTCCTCGGCGGTGGCCATCGGCGAGGCCTGGTTGCGGGTGGCCAGCGGACAGCTTGATGTGGCGCTCGCCGGCGGCTCGGAGGCGCCCCTGTCGCCCGGCTCCTTGAAGGCCTGGGAGGCCTTGCACACGGTGGCCACGATGGACGCGCTGGACCCGGCCGCCTCTTGCCGACCCTTCTCAAAGAACCGCAGCGGCATGGTGTTAGGTGAGGGCGCGGCGATGCTGGTGATCGAGCCTTGGGAACATGCGAAAGCGCGCGGGGCCGCCATTTTGGGTGAGATTTGCGGCTACGGGCAGTCCAACGACGCCAGCCATATCACCCGCCCCAGCGTACAGGGGCAAGTGGCTGCGATCATGGCGGCCCTGCGCTCGGCCGGTGTCGATCCGCGTGAGATAGCCGCCATCAATGCGCATGGCACCGGCACCCAGGCCAATGACCTGACCGAGACGGCAGCCATCAAGGCGGTGTTCGGCACGCGGGCGTATCAGATCCCCATCAGCGCCACCAAGGCCATGCATGGCCATTTGCTGGGTGCTGCCGGCGCGCTGGAATGCGTGCTGTCCCTGTTGGCCATGCAGGCCGAAGTGGCGCTGCCGACCATGCATCTGCAGCAGGCCGACCCCGACTGCGATCTGGACTATGTTGCCAACCAGGCCCGCGAGGGCGTGGCCGCCCGGCTGATGCTGTCCAACTCGTTTGCCTTTGGTGGTACGAACGCCGTGCTGGTGCTGGGGCGCGGTGATTGAACAAAGGAAGCTGCAGCCCTCGACAATTCAGGCTGACCCAGCGCGTGGCAGGGCCATGAAGAAGCGCAGCATCTCGGCGGACGCATCCGGGCCGAGGCCGTCGGTATAGCTGCCGCTCGCGTGTCCTCCCGACCAGGCGTGGCCGGCGCCGTGCAGGGTCCAGCTTTCAATCCAGGCCTGCCCGCTCGCGTCGGCATGGACGCTGCGGCTGAATTTGCGACCGCCCGGGGAGCTGCCGGTCTGGGTGCTGACGGCCAGGGCGCCATGCGCATCGCTCGCCTGCTGGACGATCTGCGCGCCGTTCGACTGCTGCACGGTGTGATCCCGGTCACCATGGAAGACGATGATGGGTACGGCCTGCTGGGCTTTCTTGCTCGGCCTTGCTCCGGTCATGCCGGGCATGCCAGCCATGCCAGACATGGCGCCACGCCCGCCCTTCATCGCGCCCATGGCCGATGGGATGTCATGCGCGCTGCCGTAGGGCAGGCCGGAGTGGGCGCCGACGCCGGCAAACAACTCCGGGTAGGTTTCGCCCAGCACCACCGCCATCGCCGCCCCGGCCGACAGCCCGGCCACAAATATCTGGCGTGGGTCGGCGCCATGCTTGCGCGCGACCTCGCCGACGATGCCGGCGATCAGCGAGGGCTCACCGGCGCCGCGTTCCTGGTCCTGGGGTTTGAACCAGTTCCAGCACTTTGATGCATTCGCCTGCGAAGCCTGCTCGGGATACAGGACCAAGAAGCCCAGCTCGTCGGCCAGCTTATTCATCTGCGTGCCAGCGGCGAAGTCATCGGCCGACTGGGTGCAGCCATGCAGCATCACCAGCAGCGGGCGCGGCGCATAGGACTTACCCGCCGGAACATAAAGCTTGTAGGCCCGGCTGCCGGCGGCGTTGCTGAATTCGTAGGCCTCGAAGCTGCCGGGCGGCTGCCCGGTGTCGCTGCCCGAGGGCTGGCGGTCCCAGACGCTGTCCGCGCCTTCTTCATTGGGCACGACACGTGCGGCGACATCAATGACCGCGTCGTCGGCCGCGCTGGATGAACGCGGCGCCAAAGGCCGGCCGGCCAAGGCGCGCCGCACGGTCTCGGTGACCTCATGCATCAGGCCGGTCTTGGTGTCGAGCCCGGCAGCGGCCAGCGCTCGCTTGATCGTGGCGTTGATCGAAGCGGCGTCGAAGGACGGCGGGCGTGCGTTGAATGGGTTCTTCATGGGGTGTTCCTTCTGTTGCTGACTGCGTAGCAGCTCAATGAATTCGATCGAACAGGGCGCGGCGCACCGCCGGGCTGGCCTGCAGCGCGCCCAGCACCAGCACGGATTCGATGGTGGCGAGTGCCAGTTCGGGGCTGACGTCGTCGGCAATGCGGGCGAGGCCCACCACCTGAACCTGCAGCCGTTGGCCGGCCGCCAACACGGCCTCCAGGTCGCTGCGGCTGTAGTGCAGCAGACCGACGGTCAGCGTGCGGCGTGCCACCGCCTGCTTGACCACGTCGGCATGCAGGGCCAGCTGGTTGCGCAGCGCGGTGCGCACGAGGTCGGAGCGGTTTGAATAAAAGCCTTCCTGGACCAGCAGGTCGACATGGCCCAGATCGACCACGCCGACATTGACCGTCATTTTCTCGGTCTCACCGGCCCGTTGGCGTACTTCGATCGCTGTGCTGTTGGCTTTCATGCCATCCCTTTGGAATCTATTTGGAATCCAATTGGAGCATTTTTGAGTGGCTTGCGCCTTGCTATTGGTGCAAGACCCTGTTGGCAACGCGGCGAGCATGGGCGCGGCGCTGGTCGATTTCCCGGTATAAACCAAGTCAGCCGGCCAAGCGCCGTCCCTATCCCCATCACCGTAGCCAAGGCCCTATGCACATCCCATCCATGGACACAGTTACCGCCACTCGCCTTGTCTTGCTCGCGCTGGTCTGTGCGGGGGCGCAGGCTCAGCCCGCGCCCCCGGCCGCCCCGGTCGCCGTCGATCCTGTCGCCGCCTTGGTCGGCCAGCTCGATCTGGAGAAGTACAAGGCCAGCATCAAGGGGCTGACGCAGTTTGGTGACCGGCGCCAAGGCACCGAGCGCAACCGCAAGGCGCTGGACTGGATCGAGGCCCAGCTCAAGTCCTATGGCTGCAGCAATACCGAGCGCCTGCAATACCAATACACCGAGCCGGCCAAGCGCACGCCCGCCGCGCCCCAGCCCGCCCGCGCCGGTGGCCCTGCGGGGCAGGGCGGCAGCACCTTGTTCGGGCAACGCGCCGCCACGGGCGTGAACAACGACCCCATGGCCCAGCCCGACGAGCGTCTGCGCGCGCTGAATGCGGAGCCCACACCGGTGGGCACCTCGCTGCGCGAGAACGTCTATTGCACCAAGGTCGGCAGCAGCCGCCCCGACGAGATGTACATTGTTGGCGCGCATATGGACGGCATCGGTTGGGGCGAGGCGGCTAATGACGACGGTTCGGGCACGGCACTGGTGATGGAGTTGGCGCGCATCTTCAGCCAGCCCGGCGTGGTGACCGAGCGCTCGATCCGCTTTGTGCTGTGGAACAACGAAGAGACCGGCCTGCAAGGCGCATCCGCCTATGTGGCCCAGCGCAAGGACCTGCAAGGCATCGAGTCGCCCAAGGGTTCGGGCCGCTATCCCGAACCCAAGTGGCTGGGCATGATTCAGCACGACATGATGCTGTTCGACCATGGCATGCCGGTGGCCCAGGTGGATGCCAAGGGCAAGACGGTGTTTGCGCCGCCCAAGGCCCAACGCGCCGAAGCGGACGTCAATATCGAGTTCCAATCCAAAGCCAAGTACGCCGACGGCGCCGCCGCGCTGGCCTGGGCCTTCCGCGCCGCCAATGACAAATACGCCAGCCATTACCCGGCCGCCGTCGGCTTCCATATGACCAATACGGACTCGACCCCGTTCATGGATTGGGTGCCGGCGATTTCGCTGCGCGAGAACGAGCGCGGCATGCAGATTGGCGCCGGCTGGAATCCGCATTGGCACCAGCCGACCGACCTGTACTCGGCCTTTTCGGACCAGGACTTTTTGCTCGGACTCAACGCGGCCCAGACCACCTTGGCCGCCGTCGCGCAGTTAGCGGGGGCCAAGCTCGATCACTGAGTCAGTCGCTCCACCGCCTTCCGCGCTAGCGGTGCGGCCAGCAGCACCGCCGGGAAGGCGACCAGCCAGGCTGTCAACCAAGCGCTGATCCATAGCGCGCCGAAGCCGGGCGCAGGGCCGACCAGACGAAAGGTCGAGATGCCCGAGACCAGCGCCGACATCAGCCCCGAGAGCAGGAAGCCGAACAGAAACGGCGCGTATTTTTTCGGGATCATGCTGACACCCGATTCAAGGTCTGGGCGAAATTCTGACCGAACAGCCGGGCGGTCTTGATGTCGCCCGGCGCGAAGGCATCGGCCGCCGAGGCGTGGCCGGCTTGCGCCATCAGGCCGGACCAGGAACCCAGGCGGTTGACCGCTTCCTCATTCGGCACACCTTGCAACTGCTCGGGCAGAAAGGGATTGCCGACCCAGAGCATGCCGTGCTGCATGGCGAACACCATCATTGAGGTCAGCGTTGATTGTTTGTCGCCGGCCGGCAGCGAGGACACGGTAAAGCCTGCCGCCAGCTTGGCCCTCAGCCCCTGCGTGCGCCAGATGCGGCCGGTGGCATCCATAAAGCTCTTGAACGGCCCGGAGACGCCGCCGAGATAGGTCGGCGAGCCCAGGATGATGCCGTCGTAGGCGAGCAGGGCGTCGGGCTTTGCGGTCACGTCATCGGCCTTGAGCAGGTCGACCGCGGCGTCATCAGCAAAGCTGCGCGCGCCCTCGGCGACCTTGCTCGCGATGTGTTCGGTGTGGCCATGGGCGCTGTGATAAACGATGGCGATTCTTTGCATGTCAATGACTCCTTTGCGGTTAAAAAATCCAGGCGACCGCGGTGGCGGCCAGATAGAGCCCGAGGCCAAAGACGCTGTGATTGGCGAGGCTGCGCAGGCAGTTCTTCAGCGGCGTGGGCGTCTTGGACGAGGCCAGGCCGGCGCCCATCGCCGGCTGCATCACCAACAGCGGCAAGAGCACGGTCGTGACGCCGACAACCAGGGCCGGCGTCAGCGCCGGTTGCCGCATCCAATCGGGGCCTTGCCAAGCCACCAGCAGCGCCGCGAAGGCGACGCCGATCGCGTAATGGGCCAGCCAGCCCAAGGCCAGCTCACCGGCAATCGGCGCTGACTTGGCGATGGCGCTGTGTGCGAGCTTGCCGCGCAGCAAATGGCCGAGCCAGCGCCCGATGAAGGCGAAGTTCAGCGTCGGCACGCCCAGGCGCCGCAGCAGGATCAACCAGATGTCCATCACGGCGGTGGCGCCGATGCCTATCAATGCGATATGTGCGATGTCGTTGAGAGCTGTCATGAGATTGCCTTTGTGCTTGACCTGAGTGCTGTTTGAATTCACTATAGAAGTTGAAGTCAACTTCAAGTCAAGGGGTAGCGAATGGATATTTCCGAGGTGGCCAAGCGCGCCGGCGTGGCGGCGTCGACGCTGCGCTATTACGAGAAGCGCGGCCTGATTGCCTCGCTGGGCCTGCAGGGCGAGCGTCGCCGTTTCGCGCCCGCCGTGCTGGACCAACTGGCGCTGATCGCCTTGGGCCAGGCCGCCGGCCTGTCACTGGACGAGGTGCAGGCGATGCTGGCGGCCAATGGCCAGGCCACGATTGACCGAGCGCTGCTGGCCGCCAAGGCGGATGAGATCGACGTCAGGATCAGGCAGTTGCGGGCGATGAGCCGGGGCTTGCGCCACGCGGCCGCCTGCCCCGCGCCCAGCCATGCCGAGTGCCCAACCTTTCAAGGGCTGTTGAGGGCGGCCGCAGCCGGCGCGCTGGACCGCCAGCGGTTGAACCGGATGCCGCCGGCCCGCAAGCGCAAGCTCGGTGACGCCGCCGCGTGATGAATCAACGCCTACGTCAGCAGGGCATCCTCAGGTGATCGGCGCCGGGTTGAACAGCACCAGGGCGTTGTGCAGGCCCCATTGCTCGGCCCAGGTTTTCTTGCGCCCGCTGGCCACGTCCAGCAGCAGCTGGAACATCTCCCAGCCTATCTCCTCGATGCTGGCCTCGCCGCTGGCGATGCGGCCGGCGTTGACGTCCATCAGGTCATGCCAGCGCCGCGCCAGCTCGTTGCGAGTGGCGACCTTGATCACAGGGCAGGCCGCCAGGCCATAGGGCGTGCCGCGGCCGGTGGTGAAGATGTGCAGATTCATGCCGGCCGCCAGTTGCAGCGTGCCGCAGATGAAGTCACTGGCCGGCGTGGCGGCAAAGATCAGGCCACGGCTGCTCAACTTTTCACCCGGTGACAAGACGCCGCTGATGGGTGCCGTGCCGCTCTTGATGATGGAGCCCATCGCCTTCTCGACGATGTTCGATAGGCCGCCCGCCTTATTGCCCGGCGTGGTGTTCGCGCTGCGGTCGGCGCTGCCGCGCTGCAGATAGGCGTCGTACCAGGCCATCTCGCGCCGGATCGCCTCGGCAATCGCCGGCGTGGCGGCGCGGCCGGTCAGTTGATCGACGGCGTCACGCACCTCGGTCACTTCCGAAAACAGCACGGTGGCACCCGCGCGCACCAGCAGGTCGGTACAAAAGCCGACCGCCGGATTGGCGGTCACGCCGGAGAACGCGTCACTGCCACCGCATTGCACGCCGACCACCAACTCGGAGGCCGGCACCGTCTCGCGGCGGCGCAGATTGAGGCGTTCCAGATGCGTGCGCGCGCTGCGCAGGATGGCGTCCAACATGACTTGGTAGCCGATATGGGCGTCGTCCTGCAGGCGCACGACATCGAGTTCTGCGTCACGCTGGTCGGTGATGGCGATGCTGCCCGGCGGCAGCAGGCGCTCGGGCTGCAGCTTCTCGCAGCCCAGGCTCACCACCATCACCTCGCCGCCAAAATTCGGATTCAGGCTGATATTGCGCAGCGTGCGAATCGGGATGATGGCGTCGGGCGCGTCGATGGCGACGCCGCAGCCATAGCCATGCTCCAGCGCGATCACATCGTCGACGTTGGGGTACAGCGGCAGCAGCTCGACCTTGATGCGCTTGAGGGCCTGCTCCAGCACGCCGGCCACGCATTGCACCGTGGTCGTGATGGCCAAAATATTGCGCGTGCCGACCGAGCCATCGGCGTTGCGGTAGCCCTCGAAGCTGTAGCCGTCCAGCGGCGGCAGGGCGGGCGCTACCGCGTTGCAGATCGGCAGCTCGTCCAGGCTGCGGGCCGCCGGCATGGCCAGCAGTTGCTCATGCACCCAGGCACCGGCCCGGATGTCTTGCAGGGCCAGGCCTATGCGGACGCCGTAGCGCAGCACCGGCGCGCCGGCCTTGATGTCGACCAGGGCCAGCTTGTGGCCCTGCGGCACGCGCTCCAGCAAGCTCAAGCCGCAGGCGAAGCGGCTGCCCGCAGGCAGGCCGCCCTCATTGACGACGATGGCGACGTTGTCGCCGACCCGCATTTGAATGTAGAGGGGCTCGGTGTTCATCGATGGCTGCCGTCAGTCGACATAGGGCGTCTCAGCCAGCCCCGTCACGCCCGGCCGCAGCGCAAACAAGGCGCCGGCCAGCGGCGCGGTGCCGGCGGCAGGCCGCATCGAGGTGATCAAGAGTGTGCCCATATCGCTGCCGCCAAACGCGCACATGGTGGGCTTGGCGACAGGCAAGGCTATGCGTCGGTCCAAGCGGCCGTCGGGCGCATAACGCAGCACCGCAGCGCCATCATTGGCGCAGATCCAATAGCCGCCGTCGACGTCGACCGCGGCGCCGTCGGGCCGGCCGACGACCAGCTTGTCGATGAAGATATGTGGCTCGCCTGCCTGGCCGCTGGCGGCGTCGTAGTCGCAGACCCAGACCTTGGCGATGCTGGGCGCCGAGTCGCTGAAATAGAGCTTGTCGCCGCGCGGGCTGAAGGCCAGGCCATTGGGCACCAGCATCGCCTCTTTGAGCGCGGGCGCCCAAGTCTCGCCTTTCAAGCGCGCCAAGCGCCCCAGCGGTAGACGCTGCGGCGCGGCGGCATCCTCATGCATGCTGCCGACCCAGAAGCGGCCCTGGCGGTCGCAGCGGCCATCGTTGAAACGCATGCCGGCGCCGTGCAGAGCGGGCGTTAGCAAGGTCGCCCTGACGCTTGAGTCCGTCCCCAGCTGCAGCGCGTAGACCCCGTCCTCCAGCGCCGCGATCAGGCCGCCGGCCGCGCGCAGCGCGATGCAGCCGACCGCCTGTTCAAGCTGCCAGCAACGCGCCGGGCGGGCCGAGCCGTCATGGCGCCAGATGCGCTTGGCCGCGATGTCGACCCAATAAAAGCAGGCCTCGGCGGCCGACCAGAGCGGGCTCTCGGCCAAAGCGGCGCCGCCCTGCCACCAGAGTTCGATCCCGCTCATGCGGGCCCGGCCTCAAAGGGGCCGAGGCCGAGGAAGCTGCCGCCTTGCAGGCGGGCCATCGGTGATCCCGCGTCAAAGTCGTGACCCTCGACCTGGCTGCGCCAGGCTTCGGCGTTGTCTTGCGGGCGGTAGCCGATCTTGTCCCAGCCCTGATCGCTCCACCACCTGGCGCTATTGGCCGAAACGCCGTACACGGTCAAGCAACCCACGCCAGGTGCCAGCAGCGCGGCGAGTACCAGGCGCTCCAAGTCATCGGGGCTGAGCCAAGTGGACAACGCGCGCCTGTCCTCGGGTGTCGGGCTGGCGGTGCCAATGCGCAAGCACACCGTTTCTAGACCATAGCGATCCCAGTAGAGCTGGGCCATGTTCTCGCCGAACAGTTTGGACACGCCGTAATAGCCGTCGGGTCGTGGCGGGTCGCTTGCGCTCAGCGCCTGCCCCCGCGGGTAGCAACCGGTGGCGTGGTTGGAGCTGGCAAAGACGATGCGGCGGCAGCCGCTCAGCCTTGCCGCCTCATAAAGATTGAAAACGCCGTGCAGATTGCTGGCGGCGACTTGCTCGAACGGGCTTTCCATCGACACGCCGCCCAGATGGACGACGGCGTCAACGCCTTGCAGCAGTTGCGTCATTGCGGCGTGGTCGCTCAGGTCGCAGACCTGCTCGGCTTCATGGGCGGCCAAGGCGCCGCTGCTGACACGGTCGTGCAGCAGCAGCTGCTCACAAACCCGGTGCAGGCGTGGGCGCAACAAGCGCCCCAGCACGCCGGCGGCGCCGGTCAGCAGCAGGCGTGAGATGGGCGCCGGTGGGCCGGCGGGGAGGGGCGCGCTGTCGCTCATTGGGGTCGGTGCGCTTGGCTTGGCGTGGTCAGTGAGATTTGCTAAAGTGCGGGCAGCCGCGCTCTGTGGTCTGTCATCGTACAACTAAGGCGATGTTCGCCGGGGCCAGGCGCGATGTCAAGCTGCAAGTCACAGGGAAAAGCCCTTGCCCATGTCTGTTCCTTTGTCCGATCTCAATCCGCCCCCGCGCCGCCCGCGCAATCTTGCCAGCGGCCTGGTCGAGGCCTTCGGTCTGCGCATCAGAGGGGGCCAGTTGCAGATCGGGCAGCGGCTGCCCACCGAGGCGGACGTGATGGCCGAGTTCGGTGTCAGTCGCACGGTGGTGCGCGAGGCGCTGTCCAAGCTGCAAGCGGCCGGCCTGGTGGAGACGCGCCATGGCATCGGCACCTTTGTTTTGGGCCTGGGCGAGCGGGCCAGCTTCCGCCTTGCGCCGGAGCAGATGGCGACGCTGCGGGAGGTGATTGCGGTGCTGGATTTGCGCATCGGCCTGGAAGCCGAGGCGGCTAGCCTGGCCGCCCTGCGTCGCAGCGACGACAACCTCAGGCAGATGCGCGCCAGTTTGCTGGCCTTCACGGCCGCCATAGCCAGCAATACCGACGCCGTCGGCGCCGACTTTCAGCTGCATCTGGAGATCGCACGGGCGACCCAAAACCAGCACTTCCTTGATTTGATGACCGATTTGGGCGCGCTGCTGATCCCGCGCAAACGCATCGATACCGCGGGCTTGGCCGGCGAAGACAGGCGCGACTATCTGCGCCGCGTGCATGCCGAGCATGAGAGCATCGTCAACGCCATCGCCAACCAAGACGCGGAGGCCGCACGGGCGGCCATGCGCACCCATTTGTCAAACAGCCGCGAGCGTTTGCGGCGGGCGCAGGTCGATCTGGCCTAGGGTTCTGACGGACTTCGGTCGTCGTTGACTGTTTTCTTTGTAGTTGTATGATGACGTACAAGAAGGTGCTAGGCTGTTTGACCAAGCCCTATCCCCAGGAGCCCCTCATGTCGCCCCAAGATCTCAAGACGGTCCTGCAATCCGGCCTGCTGTCCTTCCCGCTGACCGACTTTGACGCCGAGCTGCGCTTTGCGCCCAAGCCCTATGCCGAGCGGCTGGAATGGCTGCAGCCTTACGGCGCGACGGTCCTGTTTGCGGCCGGCGGCACCGGCGAGTTCTTCTCGCTGGAGCCGCAGGAATATGCGGAGGTGGTCAAGGTCGCGCTCGACACCTGCCGGGGCCGCACCCCGATCGTGGCCGGCGCCGGCGGCGGCACCACTTTGGCGATCAAGTACGCACAAGAGGCCGAAAGGCTGGGCGCGCAGGGCATTCTGCTGCTGCCGCATTACCTGACCGAGGGCAGCCAGGCCGGGCTGGTCAAGCATGTGGAGGCGGTCTGCAACAGCGTCAAGATCGGCGTCATCGTCTACAACCGCGGTGCCTGCCGCCTGACGCCGGCCAGTCTGTTGCTGCTGGCCGAGCGCTGCCCGAATCTGGTCGGCTTCAAGGACGGCGTCGGCGATATCGAGAAATTCGTCGCCATCCGCCAGACCCTGGGCGAGCGCTTTGCCTATCTCGGCGGCCTGCCCACCGCCGAGCTGTTTGCCGGCGCCTACAAGGCGATGGGCTGCCCGGTCTATTCGTCGGCGGTGTTCAACTTCATTCCGAAAACGGCGATGGAGTTCTACAACGCCCATGCCAGCGGCGACACAGCCACCTGCGATCGCCTGATCCGCGACTTCTTCCTGCCCTATATCGCGCTGCGCAACCAGGGCGAGGGCTATGCGGTGTCCATCGTCAAGGCCGGCGCCACCCTGGTCGGCCACAGCGCCGGGCCGGTGCGCCCGCCCCTGTCGGACCTGATCCCGGCCGAGGTGGAGCAGCTGCGCGGCCTGATCGCCAAGCTCGGCCCGCAATAGACCGTCGAGCCGAGGCAGAGCTTTGCGAATATGATGTTGAAACGACGTTTCAATAAATAATTTACAAAATGCGAACCAGCGAAATCAATGTAGCCTTGGTCGGTGAATGCATGCTGGAGCTGCAAGGCCAGGCCTTCGGGTCCATGCAGCAAAGCTTTGGTGGCGACACCCTCAACACGGCCGTCTATCTGGCCCGCTGTGGCGCGGCCGACCGCATTCGCTGCCATTACGCCACCGGCCTGGGCGAAGACGGCTTGAGCAGCGGCATGCTGGCCCGCTGGGCCGCCGCCGGCATTGAGACCGACCTGGTGCGGCGCATTCCCGGCCGCATGCCGGGGCTGTACATGATCGAGGTCGATGCGCAGGGTGAGCGGCGCTTCAATTACTGGCGCGACAGCAGCGCGGCCAAGGCCTATTTCGACGCCGGCATCACCGCGCTGGAGCAGGGCCTGTACCGCTGGGACGCGCTCTATCTGAGCGGCATCAGCCTGGCCATCCTGCCGCCGGCCGGGCGCCGGCGCCTGTTCATGCTGATGCAGGCGATGCGTGAGCGCGGGGCAATGGTGGTGTTTGACAACAACTACCGCCCGCGCCTGTGGCGCGACGCTGCCGAGGCGCAGGCCGCCTTCAACGAAGCATTCGAGTTGGCCAGCATCGCGCTGGTGACGGCGGACGACCATCAGTTGCTGCTGGGCCTGCCCACGCTGGCGGCCGGCGTGGCCGCAGCACTTGAGCTGGCCCCGCCCGAACTGGTGATCAAGCGCGGCAGGGAGGCCACCCTGGTGCGTGCGCCCGATGCCAGCGGCGCGGCTTGGCAGGAGGCCGCCACCGAGCCGGTGCCCAAGGTGGTCGACACGACGGCCGCCGGTGACTCCTTTGCGGCCGGCTATCTGAGCCGCCGCCTGGTCGGCGCCTCGGCGCTGGACGCGGCCCACTTCGGTAACCGCCTGGCGGCGCGGGTGATCCAGCACCGCGGCGCGCTGATCGCGCCCGAGCTGATGGCCGATCTGCTGGTGCCGCCGCAGTGAGCCGGCTGCTCTGCCTGCTGGCCGGATTCGGCTTGGGCGCCGCCGTCTTGATGGGCTTGGCCGCGCCGCTCGCCCAAGCGGCCGTGATCGGCATCAACCAGCCGGCGCCGCCGCTGACGCAAGAGCGACTGAGCGAGTTGGCCCCCGAGCAGCGCCAAGCCTGGGCCCAGTACCTGGCGAAGTCACAAGCGCAGCGCCACGTCGACATTGCCGCGCTGGCCGCCGAGCGCGCCGCGCTGAAGGCGGCCGGTGTTGCGATTCCGCCCAGGCCGGCGGGCGGCAATGCCGACAAGACCATGCCCTTGAACCAGGCTGTCGCCTGGTATGGCGCGGCCGAGGCGCTGCGCGTGGCCGACAATATCGTCAGCTTCCAGACCCCGGCAGGCGGCTGGGGCAAGAACCAGCCGCGCGACGGCGCCGCCCGGTTGAAGGGGCAGGACTTTGTCGCCAACAACAATGCCAAAACGAGCGTGGCCGGCGATTTTGACAAGGCCGAGGACCCCGGCTGGAGTTATGTCGGCACCATTGACAACGACGCCAGCGTCACCGAGATCCGTTTTCTGGCCAAGGTGGCGGCCCAGCAAACGGGCGAGGCCGCCGGCCGCTTGCGCCGCAGCGCACTGAAGGGCTTGCAGTATCTGCTCGACGCCCAGTTCCCCAATGGCGGCTGGCCGCAGGTCTGGCCGCTGCAAGGCGGCTATCACGACGCGTTGACCTTGAATGACAACGCGACGGTGCAGGTGGCGAAGCTGATGGGCGCGGCCGCGCGTGGTGAGCAGGAGTTCGCCTTTGTGCCCGCAGCTCTACGCGCCCTGGCCGGCGCCAGCGAGCGCCAGGCGATCGCCGGCTTGCTGGCCGCGCAGGTCAGCATCAAGGGGCGAAAAACCCTGTGGGCGCAGCAGTACGACGCCTTGACGCTGGCGCCGACGACGGCGCGCAACTACGAGCCCGCCGCGCTCAGCACGTCGGAAAGTGCCGCCGTGCTGATCTACTTGATGTCGGTGCCTACGCCGCCACCGGAGCTGATGCCTGCGCTGGTGCAGGCGGTGCGCAGCGGCGTGCAGGTGTTGCGCGAGCTGGCGATAGAGGGCTATGCCTGGCGCAAGGTCGGCGACGCCGAGGGCCGCCGCTTGGTGGCCGAGCCGGGCGCCGGCCCGCTGTGGGCGCGCTTTTACAGGCTGGACGACTTGACCCCGATCTTCGGCGACCGCGACAAAAGCCTGCATGACGACGTCAACGAGGTCAGCTTGGAGCGGCGCAATGCCTATGCCTGGTTCGGCAGCAGCCCCGCCAAGGCCTTGGCGGCCTACCAGCGCTGGCCCCATCGCTTGGCGGAGCCGGCCGACTGAATTCCCTGTTGCCGCCGTCGCCACCATCGCCGCGCTAGACTTAGCCATCAAAAGAGTCGAAAGCAAGTTGGCCGTCGGCCGACCTTGACTTCGTCATCAGGTGGGGACAGTGCCTTGTGCTTCAGTGCTGACAACAGCAAGAGTCAGGTTCGGCCGAGGCCGGCGCGCAGGAGCCCGGCGCCTTGGCTGCTATGGCTGTTGTTGCTGCCGACGGCGGCCGCGGCGCAAACGCTGCAGCTGACGTTCCGTGCGCCGGAAAGCGTCGCAGACCGGCGCGGCGACTATCCCAGTGCCGCTCTGCGGCTGGCCCTGGACAAGACCGAGGCCAGCCACGGCCCCTACCGGCTTGAGGCGGCGCCGGCCATGAACAAGCTGCGCACGCTGAAGACCCTGAGTAACCAGACGCTGCCCAATTTTCTGGCCGTGCTCGCCTTTGACGAGACGCATGCGCAAGACGGGCTGGACTATGTACGTTTTCCGCTGCAGTTCGGTGCCATGGGGTATCGCGTCTGCTTCGTGGCGCCGACCAAGCGTGAAGCGGTCGCCAAGGCCAAAAGCCTGGAGGCATTGAAACAGTTCAGCTTCGGCCAAGGCGCCGGCTGGTCCGATGTGGCGGTGCTGCGCAGCAATGGCTTCAAGGTGGTCGAGGTGGCGCGGTATGAAAGCCTGTTTGCGATGCTGGCGCGCGGGCGCTTTGATCTGCTGTGCCGCGGCGCCATCGAGATCGAGGCCGAGATGCTCGCTCATCCCGAGCTGACGCTGGAAAAAACCTTCGCGCTGGCCTATCCGCTGCCGATGTTCTTCTACACCCACAAGGACAATCTGGCCGTCAAGCAGCGGGTCGCTGCGGGTCTGCAGATCGCTTTTGATGATGGTTCGCTGCCCAAGTTGTTCAACCACTATTTCCGCGACGGCCTGCAGCGGGTCGATCTGCCCAGTCGCCGCATCCACCGCCTGAGCAACCCGGCCGTGGCCGGCGTCGACTTCGATTTCCGGAAGTTTGATCTGCGACTGATCGAAGCCCTCGATTGAGGCCGAGATCAACGCCGCCGCGAACCCCGAAACATTCGCCAGATCGTCCCGCCATTGGTCAGCGCGATGGTGGCCTCCAGCAGGCTGCCGCCGATCGAGCCCACGACCAGGTTGTTGACCAGCCACAGCAGGGTGCCGACCAGCATCAGCAAGCGCATGCGCACACCCTGCAGAAAGAACAGCGCCGTCGTGCCAATGCAGGAGGCGGCAATCGGCAGCAGGGACAGCCAGCCGGTCTGTAGCCAAGCGCCCAGGCCCAAGCTGAGCGCGATGAAAAAGCCGGCCACCCAGGGCGAGCGGCTGCGCAGCGCCGCCACCGAACGGCCCAGCGAGACCAGGCTGCTGGCCACCGCCGTGGGCTGGCCCAGCAGGGCAAAGTGCAAGGCGTAGCTGAGGCATTCCAGCGCCATGAAGAACTTGAAGCGGCGGTCGTCGGTCTGAGCAAAGCAGGCCAGACCGAGTGCGAAGGCCAAGTAACCAAGAAGTTGAGCGGGGTCAAACAGAGGGCTTAGGGGCATCGGCGGCGGGCGTGATCAAGCTTGGAGCGCCGCGCATTGTGCCCGAGCAGCAGCGCGCCCAAGCCCAGGCTCAGCAGCCCATAGCTGGCCGGCTCAGGCACCGCCGCCGCGAGCCCGTCGAAGCTGAGCGTGCCAGCGGTCCAGCGGCCGTCGATCTGGCCAACGGCGTCGTCATAGTCCTCGAAGAACTCCAGGCGCAGCAGGCCGTCGCTGCCCAGATTGAAGGCCAGGCCCAGCGCGCTCAGATTGGCCGCACCCATATAGCTTTGGCTGCCGGGCTCCTGCAGCGAGTCCAGCGTCAGGGTAATGCCGTCGCCGGCCGTGTTGCTGATGCGCACCCGCATATCTTGCAACCAGCTGTCGCCATAGGCCGTCAAGGAGACGTTCCAAGCCAGGCTTCCGACCAGGGCGCCGGCGCTTGCCATGCGCGTGAAGACGACGTTATGGACGGAGCCCAGGGCGTCGAAGCTGGCGGTGTCGCTAACGTCAATGTTGAGTGTGGCGGCCTGCGTGCTGCCCAGGCCCAGCGTGGCGGCCAAGCCCAGAGTCAGTAGTGTGGGTAGCTTCATGGCGATCTCCGCTTGCTGGTTATCTGCTGACAGTGGCCGGCGGGGCCATGCGGCCGGCGCCGGCGTTGACGGTCACTTTCTTGGTCACCTGGGCGGTGGGCAGCAGGCTGTAGCTATAGGGAATCGTCCAGGTGACGCTATTACCCATGGTGCCGGTGTTCAGGCATTGCGCCGGGTCCAGGGCCAGGCCGTTGAGGCTGCTGCCGGTTTCGAGAATGTCGCCCTTCAGCGTGGCCGGGTTGCGGATCACATCGACGCACCCGATGGCGCCGGCGATGTTGAAGACATTGTTTTGCGAGTGGATCTTGGCTTGGTAGCCGACGCCGATGCTATAGCTGTGCGGGTAGACCGGGTGCGCCTTGCTGCCTGTGAATAAATTGTTATAGCTGTGCAGCATGGCGAAGCGCACCCTTGGTGCCCGTTGGCCGATCTGGCGGAACAGATTGTTGTTGAAGGTGATGGTCTGGTGGCCGTTGTCGCCGGTATTGCTGTCGGACGAGCCGATCAAATTGTTCTTGCTGTGGTTTTCGAAAATGGTGTTGGAGACGGTCACATAGTCCGACGCCTTCTTGATGTCCAGCGCGCCGTCGTGGCATTGCTTGGGCTTGCCGTTCTCGATCGGCAATAGATCGTCGGTCAGGTCACCGTCGGTGAAGGTCAGGTGGTCGATCCAGACATGGGTGCTGGTCTCGATCGTCATGCCGTCCCACTCGGAGTTCCAGTTGCCGCTGGCCCCGTCACTGGGGTCCCAGACCGGCAGCACATCGCAGGGGTTCTGGATGGTGATGTTGCGCACGATGACGTTGTCGACCTTCTTCAGATAAAACCAGCCATTGATCAGCTTGGCGTCGGCTCCCAGGCCGATCAGCGTGGTGTTGGCGGACACATCGATCTGGCCGCGCAGCCGCTGGTCGTTGTGGTTGATGAAGGGTCGGCCCTCGGAGGCGTCGATCAAGCCCTGCACGCGAATGATCTTGGGGCGGGCCACGGCGAGTGCTGCGACCAGCTGGGCGCGGTTGGTGACGGTGTAGATGTCGGCCGCGGCCGCCTGCGCGCCGCCGCGGGTGCCGCCGGCCTGGCTGGCCCAGCCGGGCGCCGGCTCCAGTTCGAAGGCGGTCGGCGCAGCCGCAGCGGCAAAGCTGGCGAGCAGGGCAGCAAGGAGTGCAGTGGATCTGATGATGGGCATGGTGGGCTTTCTTTCCTGCTGACAGCCCCGGGCCAAGAAGGCCGGGGCTGTGTTGCGGCTTTATCAGACTTGGCGACGGCGGCGGGCGACCGCGCCGACGACGGCCAGACCGGCCAATAGCAGCGCGTACGTTTGCGGCTCGGGCACGGCGGCGGTGATGGCCAGCACATCGGACACCACGGGAATGGTGTTGGACGCGGAGACCGTGGTCCAGTTGGCGTTGATGGCCAGCGCCGCCTTCAGCTCATCCATGCTGCTGAATGGCGTGTCGTCGGTGCTGACCTGGGCGCTGAACTGGCTGTAGCGGGTGGTGGTGGCGTTGTCGATCCGGTATTCCCGCACCTGGATGCCGCTCAGTCCGGTGGCCGCGAAGGGGTTGTCGGAAGTTGCGTAAGGCGTGGTCCGGTTCGATGCCGCACCGAGGAAGGTGATGTCGGCGGCCTGATAGTTGGTCGCATAGCCGGCGGCCTGGAAGGCATACAGGGTGTCGCCGCCGCTGGAGATGTTGGAGCTGGCGCCATTGTGGTTGGTCACCGTGCCATTGGCCGTGCCGCCGGCCGCACCCGATTTGGCCGCGTACTGCCCACTCGTGCCGGTGCCCAGCAGAGCGACCGAGGTGCCGGCGGCCACGTCGGCGCTGGCCGTCCAGGACCAGAAGGTCTCGGCGGTGCTTGAGAACACGCCGGCTGCGACCGTGGTCTGCAACACATTGGTGTCGGTGAAGAAGATCGTCGTGCCGGCGGCGATGTCGGTGAAGGTCACAAAGGACCAGCCGCCCAGCGTCGTGTTGCCGTTGATGCCGGTGAAGGCAAAGTCGCCATTGCTCAGGCTGGTGGCTTGGGCCGAGGCGAGGGCGCCCAGGCCGAGGATGGCTGCGCTGGCCAGTTTGCTGATTTGATGGTTCATGTCATGTCTCCGTTGCTTTGATGAGTAGGTCGCCGGAAAGAACATCTCAAGCTTGGCGGGCGTTTGAGAAGGATGAAAAAAATCTGCGTTTGGCTGCGGCGCCCAAAGCCAGCAGACCGGCCGCGAGCAGCCAGCTTGAGCTGGGCTCGGGCACGGCGCTGACGCTGCCGTAGACCAGGTTGTCGACCGCGACGCCGTAATAGCTGTCGACATTGGTCAAGGAGAAGCCGGCGATATCGGCCTCGCCGCCGCTGCGCTCGAAGGCATAACTTCGATCGGACACGGGCCCTAAGCTGACGGTCTGGATCAAGCTGCCGTCGAGGCGGTAGAGGCTCAGCAGCGCGCCGCCGCCATTGGCGTCGCGCAGCTGAAAGCCAATCGCCTGCTGGCCGCTGGCGAAGCGGGCCGAGATGGCCCCGAAGCCAAACGGATCGCTGCCGTCGGGGTTCTGCGGCCCGATGCCAGCCAGCGCCTGGGCGCGCGCGTCGCCGTAGTCATAGACGCCTAAGTTGGCGCCGTTGGCGCCGGCCTGCAGCAGCAGACCATTGCTGGGCAGGCCGAAGCTGAGGTCGTCGAACCAGTCCTGCGCGATTTCGCCGGGGCGCGGGGCCTTGGTGACACTGAGCTCCTGACCGGCAAAGCGCTCGCCGAACTGCACGCCGCCGCTGCTGATCAAGCCTTCCAGCAGGCCGTCGGGCCCGAGTTCATTGAAGCTGACCGTGGTGCCGTTCAGCCTTGTGTAGTCAACGCTATTGAGCGCGGCGGCCGAAGCCAACGTCGGCAGAGCGAGTAGAAATAGGGCTAGTTTTCTCATCGGATGGTCTCATTCTTGTGGGTGATCAGCGGCCGCCGCCGACGATGCTGACGTTGTCGAAATCGGCGCTGACCACCGCCGTGTTGCTGCCCGAGGACACCGCCAGCCCAACCTGCAAGTCGGCCGCGCTTGTGCTCAGATTGCTGGTCTGCACCCAGTTCACGCCGTTGCTGGACGCCGCCGAATAGACGGCGCTGCCGATGCGCTGCACACGCACCCAGACCGGCGGCGTCGACGTGGCGAAGCCGGTCAGCGTGTTCTTGGCGTTACCGTTTATGGCGGCGCGTATCTCGCCGCTGTTGGCGTAGCGGGCCGTCCAGGCATAGGCGGCGGTGCCCGAGGTGCCGGCGCTGGCGACGATGCCGGCGCGTGCCGACGAGCTGGCGCCGCCCTGGTTGAGGATGCGCGCGGTGAAGCTGAAGTCACCCGTCAGCGTGGTGTAGCGGAAATTGAAGTTGTAGCTATTGCTGTTGTCGACCTTGCCCGCGCCACTGACGGTATAGGTATTGGTCGCTTCAACATAACTGACCGCTGGCACGGTGGCGGTGACGGCGCTGCTCATCAAGAGCTCGCCATTGCCGGCGGTGCAGGGCAGGGCCGTGGTGCAGGCGCCGCCGGGTGTTGGCGCCGGTGTCGGTGCCGGTGTGGGGGCCGGTGTTGGCGCTGGCGTGGGTGCTGGAGTGGGCGCCGGTGAAGGCGCCGGCGGTGGCGCCGCGGTCGCAAACATGCCGATGCGGCCGGCGCCGGCGCTCAGCCGCAGGCTGGCGCGCAGCGGGTCGGCGGCGCGCAAGGTGTAGGCATAGGGCGGCACCCACCGCTGCGCCGTGGGCAGGCCGCATTGCAGGTCGGCGTCGATGATGGCGGTCATAGGCTTGCCGTCATCGGACTTGTTGCTGATGAACCGATGGCCGCTGGTCCGCAAGCTGATGGCGTCTTTGCCGCCACCCAACTTGTTGCAGATCTCCTTGGGCTTGACGGTCAGGAAGTCATAGAAATTGCTTTCCGAAATCACATCCGCCTGGTAGCGCACATCCAGCCCGCCTTCAAACTTCAGGTCTTTGTCGTCGGGATCGGTGTCACCGCTGACCAGGTTGTTGTAGAGGTGGACCTGGCCGAAGCGCACCAGCGGCTGG
>JADMJQ010000040.1:51166-56420 GCA_018780415.1 Roseateles sp.
GACGTGCAGGCGGCCGGCGTCGCTCCAGGCACGGCCCGAGTCGCCATTGCCGACCAGGGTGGTCTTGCCATGTTTGGTGAAGTAGTTGTTCGACAGGGTCACGAAGTCGGAACCGCGCACGATGTCGAGCGCGCCGTCGTGGCGGGTGTCGCTGGCCAGCGAGTCGGGCGTGTCGCCGTCGCTGATCGAGACGTGGTCGATCCAGATGTACTGGCCGCGGGTGACCGTCATGCCGTCGGCATAGGCATTGCCGGCGTCCTCGGGGTTGACGTCCCAGGGCGTGTCGATTTGCAGATTGCGCAGGATGATGTTGCGCGTCCAGGTCGGATACAACTCCGGGTCCTTGCCGTCGGCGACCCATTTCTTGAAGTCGGCCTCGGGCCCGGCGGCCGTGGTGGCCGCTTCGATGCCGATCAGGAGGGTCGTGCCGGTGATGCGGGCCGGTCGGCCCTGCGCATCATTGATGCCGACCAGGGTGGTGTTGGACGGGATCGACAAGGAGCCGCCTTGCTTCTGGTCGAGGTAGCTGGTGTATTCCTCGAACTTGGAATTGCCCTCGCTCCAGCGGAAATCGATGTGGCCGACGATGCGGATGATCTTGGCCTCGTTCTTGGCCTCACGCAGCGCCGCCAGCAATTGCTCCTTGTTGAAGACCGTATAGATGCGGTGGGCAGCCGCCGACGAGCCGCCGGTGACCAGCAGCTTGCCCTTGCGGGAATAGCCGTGCCAGCCGATATCGGGTGCGGTCTCGCGCTCGAAGGTCAGGACGCCGGCGGTCGGGTCTACGGTCGCGAACTGCCAGGCGGGCAGCTTGGGCGCGGGCCGGTAGTTGGACGGGTTGTGCTTGCCGTCTATGCTGACTGCCGGTGAGTAGGTGCGGTTGCCGATGTCGAACAGCAGCGGCGCGGCGGTGTCGGTCAGGCGGATGGCGTCGATCACGCTGACCGGCGCGGGCGTGGGCGCCGGTGGCCGGGCAATCCGCGCGGCCATGGCCTTGGAACGGCTGTCGCTGGCCACGCTGGCCAAGGGGGCGGCTTCATCCCCTGGACTGCCGCCACCACAGGCCAGCAAAGCCAGGGAAATCGCGGCCGCCAGCAGCGTGCGGACAGGCAGCTTGTTGCGGCTCGCCTGGCGTGTCAAAGCCTTGTTCATGGGGTGTCTCCTGCGCGCCGTTCATGACGGTTTTGTCTGTTTGAAGGGTCGACACCGGCATGCAGCAGCCTGAGCAAGTACCGATTTACGTAGACGGTCTTGACTCAGCTCGGGTGCAGGTGTCTGCCGACGCGGGCTTGCCAGAGGGCAAGTTGCAGGGCTGGGTGAGCGGGCTTGGCAAGGTCAGCGTGGAGCTTGCCGGTCTGGGACGGTCGATCTTGTCGGTCCGATCAGCCAGGAGCGTAGGTTTGGCTGGAGGGCGGAACAGCTGGAGAAGGCAGCTTCTCGCAGCAAGCGGGACAAAACCTCCTCGCTTTGAAACAGTGTTTCACTTACTCGCAAATCAGTCCATGCAAGAAAACCCTGATACCGGTGCTTGAGCCCCTTGCCCGAGGGGTCAGACGCTCAGAGCTTGCGTGGCGGCGATTCCACCAGCAGCGGCAGGCGCAGATCGAAGCGGCAACCGCGCCCCGGTGCACTGCTGACCGCGATGCTGCCGCCCAGCACGTTGGTGACGAGGTTGTAGACGATGTAGAGGCCCAAGCCGCTGCCGCCCTGGCCAAATCGGGTGGTGTAGAAGGGCTCGAACAGATGCTTCAGCGCTGCCGGCGCGATGCCGCAGCCGTCATCGGCGTAACTGATAAGAACAGCGGATTCTTCGATGTCGGCCTGAATGGTGATATGGCCAAGTGTTTGTGCCTCAAAGCCATGCTTGACCGAGTTCGTCAACAGATGGCTGAGCACTTGCTCCAGCGGCCCGGGGAAGCTGTGCAGGCGAATCGTGGGCGCTATCTCCAGCTGCAGTTGCGCCTTGTCCAGCAGATGGCTGGAACTCATCATCGACAAGGTGTCGTTGACCAGGTCCAGCAAGGCGAATTCACGCTGCCGCCGGCTGCTTTGGTCGACGGTGATCTGCTTGAAGTCCTCCACCAGCTTGGCGGCACGCTGGGTGTTGCGTTCGATCAAGTGGCCGGCCTGTTGCAGCTGCTCCAGGCGCGCTTTGACCTCGGCGCGGCGCGGTCGGCCGCCCAGCAGCTCCAGACCGAACGCCGTGCTGACCTCGGTGATCGTCGTGGCCGCCGTCAGCAGATTGCCCAAGGGCGTGTTGAGCTCATGCGCCACGCCAGCGACCAAGCTGCCCAGGGCGGCCATCTTGTCGGCCTGCACAAGCTGTTGCATGGCCATCTCCAGTTCATGGCTGCGGGCGGCGACGCGGGCCTCCAACTGCTGATTCAGCGTGAGCAGGCTTTCTTGCGTGCGCTTCAGCGCCGTCACGTCGATGACGGTTTCAATCGCGCCCGTCACCCGCCCGCCCTCGTCGCGCAGCGGCGCGGCGCAAAAGCGCAGCCAGGCTGCCGGGCGATCGGCCAGCGCCGGGATATAGGCCTCGCCCTCCAAGGCGCCGTTCACTTCGTCGCTGCGGCGGACCTGATCGCCGTACAACTGGGTCAGCGCTTCGGTGTCCAAGCCGTCCACAACTGCGTCAACCAGGCAGGGGCGCGCTGTGGGGTAGACGCCGCGCCAGGCTTCATGGTTGCCTATCATCTCCTTGGCCGGCACGCTGGTCAGGCGCGTCATCTGCTCATTCCAGAAGGTGATGCGGTGCTGCGCGTCGATGACAAACACCGCCACCGGCAAATTCTGATAAATCTGTGTGACCTGGTGCCGAAAGGCCTGGGCCTGCGTCTCCAGTTGCTTGCGGTCGGAGATATCGCGCACCGTGGAGACAATGCGTTCGCCCTCCGGCTGCTGAAAAACGGTCAGTGACACTTCGGACCAAAAAGCGCTGCCATCCTTGCGGCGTGAGCGCCATTCAAAAAACTGCGGTCCCTCGAGCCGCGCCAGCTCGACACGCTGCATCAGCATCGCTTCGGTGTAGAGGTTGGCTTCGTCGCTGAGCTGGTTTGCATTCAGTTTCAAGGCTTCGCTCGGGCTATAGCCATAGAGACTGCAAAAGCGCGGATTGACTTCGACAATGGCCGTACTTTTGCCGTCGCGCACGATGATGGCGTCGCTGCTGCTGTTGAACAGGGCCAGATAGTTCTGTGTGCTCTGGCGCAGCGCTTGTTCCGAGCGATGGCGCAGGCGGATGCCGTTGATCAGCAGCGCAATGATGACCAAGAGGCTGCCGAACAGGCTGACCAGCCAGCCCAGATAGGGCCGCAGATCGGTCCAGCCGTTTGTCGGACGATTCAGCACCACGGCGTTGGCGGGCAGGTCGGATTCGGCAATGCCCCAGCGCCGCAGTTGCTGGTAATCAAAGGTCGGCACGCCGAGGCCGGCTTGCAGGGGCAGGTCATCCGGTGACTTGTCTCTCAGCACCTGCACGGCCATGCGGCCGAGGTACTCGCCCTGCTGACGGCCGGTGACCAAATAGCCGCCCAGCACGCCGGGTCGCATGCTGACGTCGCGCGTGACGGCCAGCGGTGCAGTCGCCGCAGCGGCCCATAGCTCGCTGGCTTCCTCATGGCTGAGCACGCGCCCGGTGGCGTCGAGATTGAAGGGCAGGGCCAGCACAAGATCGCCGCTGGCCAGGGTTCGCAGGCGGGCCTGCACCTGCTGCACCGACCGCTGCGTCAGCGCTTCGATCTGCAAATCCGGCCGCGTCGCGGTCAGCTGAGTCAGACTGGCCACCTGGGCCAAGCTGGTGCGGCTCTGGTCATGGACGATCACCACCCGCTGGGTCTGCGGCAGCAGCTTCAGCATCAGGCTGAGATTTTGCAAGGCATCGATGTCATCGAAAACGCCGCTGATATTGCCTTCGGCCAGCAGGCTGGCGCGGCGACTGCCCGCGACACCGGAAAACAAGATGGGCACGCCGGGATAGTGGCGCGCGCGCATGCGCAGGGCGAAGTCCAGCGCATCGTCATCGGTCGCCAGCAGCAGCCTTGGGGCGACCTTGCCGTACTTGGACAGCAGCAGGTCTTCGATTTGCTGCTGGTAGAGCGGCAGCGGCTGAACATTCTTGGTGTCAAGAAAATCCAGACTCAGCTTGATCGGTCGCTCAAAGTGACCGAGTTCGCTGCGCAAGCCGGCAATTTGCTCGTCGCTCCAGACCATGCCGGCGTGATAAGACACCAGCAGCATCACCTTGGGCGCGCTCTCGCTCGGCGCTTTGACGGCTTCCTGCGCAAATGCAGCGCTAAAGCCGCCACCCAGGAGCAGCAAGCTCAGCAGCCAAACCAGTGGCCAGCGCGCGCCGCAGGCGGTCAAGCAAGCCCTTGTCAATTGCCGGCGGAACATCGGCATGCGCAGCGGCCCCGCGTCAGCGCTGGCCGCGCCGGTCCGCCAACTTGAACACGGACATCACCTGCACCAGGGCATGAGCCTGGGTGCGCAGGCTGCTGGCCGCGGCCGCCATCTCCTCGACCAAGGCGGAGTTCTGCTGGGTGACCTGATCCATTTGCTGCACGGCCGTGCCGATCTGCGCAACGCCCGAGCTTTGCTCGCTGCTGGCGGCGCTGATCTCACCCATGATGTGGGTGACCTTTTGAATCGAGGCCACCACCTCGGTCATGGTGACGCCGGCCCGGTCGACCAAGGCGCTGCCCAGCTCGACCCGCTCGACGCTGGTGCTGATCAAGGACTTGATCTCCTTGGCCGCCTCGGCCGACCGCCCGGCCAGGCTGCGCACCTCGGACGCCACCACCGCAAAGCCGCGGCCCTGCTCGCCGGCCCGGGCCGCTTCGACGGCGGCATTGAGCGCCAGGATATTGGTCTGGAAGGCGATGCCGTCGATCACGGTGATGATGTCGGCGATGCGCTTGGAGCTGTCGTTGATGCCCTTCATCGTCTCGACCACCTCGTTGACCACATCGCCGGCCTTGATGGCCACGCTCGATGCCGTCACCGCCATCTGATTGGCCTGGCGCGCGTTTTCGGCATTTTGTTTGACGGTGGCGCTCAGCTCTTCCATCGAAGCCGCTGTTTGCTGGATGGCGCTGGCCTGCATTTCGGTGCGTGCGCTCAAATCATGATTGCCTTGGGCGATCTCGGCGCTGGCGGTGGAGACACCCTCGGCGTTGTCCCTGACCTCGCCGACGATATGGGCCAGCTTGTCGCGCATGGCCAGCATCGCCGCCATCACGCTGCGGTTGTCCCC
>JADMJQ010000040.1:56430-70026 GCA_018780415.1 Roseateles sp.
TGTGCGGACTCGTCGCTGCCATGGGCATTAATTTGCACGGCCAAGTCACCGTCGCTGATGGCCTGCGCCGAGCCGACGGCGTGCCCGATCGGGCCGGTGATGGCGCGTGTCGCCGCGATGGCGAAGCCCAGGCCCAGAGCCAAGGACAGGCCCGCGCCCAGGCCCAGCATCCACTGACCGGTTTGCGCTACCGCATTGGTGTCAAGCAGGCTTTTCGCCAGCATGGCGTCCATATGTTTGTCCATTCTTTGCAGCGCGCCAAGATAGGTGGTGGCCAGCGGCTGCAGATTCGTTTTGACCGCCTCGGCCACGTCTTCACCAGCCAGCTTCTTTTTCATCAGCTCGCTGCGCGGGCCGCGGTAGCTTTCGCGCGCCCGGCCAATCTCGGCCAGGATTTCTTTGCCCTCGGCGTCAGTAATCAGCGGCTCCAGCTGCTTTTGGGTTTCGCTGATCAATTTGGAGGTGACATCCATGTCTGCCTGCAAGGTCTTGACATAGGCCGCATCGCTGGCAAACAAGGCGGCCGAGGTTCGCACCCAGTTCAAGTTGATATTGGCCGACCAACGCGCCGCGAGGTTGCTGCGCTCCATCTCCAATGTGGCCAAATCATTGGCGGCTTCCTTGAGCGTGCCGAGGCGCCAGATGCCGATGCCGGCGATGGCGGCCGTGATCAGCAGCACCGCCCCGAACGCCAAGCCCAGACGGGCCCCAATTTTGATACTGCTGCCGACTTTCATGCGTGTCTCCGTTCTCATCGCTGCCTTGATGGCGGCGTTTTTTGAGGGCTGCAAATTCCATTGCGCTAGGAACTGTCTATGCAGGACTGAGCTATTTTTTTGTCAGCTTGGTTAAGCTTACAGCGTGCGCGCCCGGTCGTATGCACAGGAGTGAAGAAACCATGAGAAAAGCCAATAATGAGCGTCGTTAGTTTGCAGCGGGGGCGGGTCTTGCGGACCTTGGGACGGGTGCTGCCGGCCCTGGCGCTGGGCTTGCTCTTGAACGGACAGGCCCTGGCCGGTTTTCAAAGCCCTGGATTGTTGGCCCCTGAGAGTCTGCTTCCGGTTTTCCATCAGCAGCTGCGCGACAAGCTGGACTTCAGCCTGGGCTGGACGCCCGCGCATCACTTGCAGCCCCAGGCCTGGACTCAGGCGGGCTTGCGTAAAGCGCGTGAATTGATCTTGTTGCCGGGTCAAGACCCGACCCCGTTCTCGGCCCGACTTATTGAAGAGCTGGACCGCGGCAGCTACCTCGCCCGCAAGCTTGAGTTCAACGTCAGCGCCCACAGCCGCGTGGCGGCTGTGTTGTTGCGGCCCAAGGGCCGCGGGCCGTTCCCGGCGGTCTTGGTTTTGCATGATCACGGCGCGCGCTTTGATATCGGCAAGGAGAAGCTGGCTCAGCCCTGGGGCGACGCGGCCCGCGAACGCTCGGCGGCGCAATGGTCCGAGCGCTATTTCTCGGGCCGCTTTGTCGGTGACGAATTGGCCAAACGCGGCTATATGGTGTTGGCAGTGGATGCGCTGGGCTGGGGCGAGCGCTCGGGGGTCGGTTTCGAGCGCGACTCCCAACAGGCCTTGGCGGCCAATTTTTTCAATTTGGGCAGCTCCTGGGCGGGCCTGATCGCAACCGAGGATGCGCGCGCGGCCGAGTTTTTGGCCGGCCTGCCCGAGGTCGATGGGGCCCAAGTTGCGGCGCTTGGTTTTTCAATGGGGGCCTTGCGGGCCTGGCAGGTGGCGGCCTTGTCCCCGCACATCAAGGCTGCCGTCGCCGTCAACTGGATGGCCACGCTGCAAGGCTTGATGGTGCCTGGCAATAACCAGCTCAAGGGCCAGTCCAGCTTTGCCATGCTGCATCCGCATTTAGCGCGTTACCTGGACTACCCCGATGTGGCCGCCCTGGCTGCGCCCAAACCGATGTTGATGTATGCCGGCGCTGAAGACGCCTTGTTCCCGCTCGCCTCGGTCAGCCAGGCCTTTGCCAAGATGGCGCAGGTCTGGTCGGCCTATGGCGCCGCCGAGCAGCTGCAGACTTGCGTCTGGCCCGGCGGGCACCAATTCACGACGCCGCAGCAGGAGGCTGCGTTTGACTGGCTGGATGCTCAGTTCAAACGGTCGGCGCGCGAGCCACTGCCCGTCTGCGGTGCCCAGCCGCCCGGCGCACCGGTCGCAATGGTCGAGTTGTAGAAAATCTCGGCTCGGTTGCCGTAGCCGGTCAGGCTGTCCATCTGCTTGGCCAGCACAACGGGGGTAGGCACACCGCCCACCTTGACCGACTGGCTGCTCAGCCGCGCCGCGACATTCAGCGCCACACCGCTCATGTCGGTGCTGCCGGACTCGCGCCAGCCGGCCGCGTCGGTTGTTCCGCCGTTGGCCGTGCCGGCATAGCTCGGCGGGTTCGTGCCGCAAGCACCCGTGCCGACGCCGGTCTTGCTGGTGCCGGTGCCCACGCACCAACCGATGGGCAAGATATGGGCGTCCATCTGGTTGTTGATGAAGGCGATATTGTCGATATAGCTGCTGCTGGCGGTGCCGCCGCTGCGCGCCAGATAGGCTTGGGTGACGCCCGGGCCAGCAGTCAAGCGGCTGTTCAGGAAGACAAAACCCTTGTCGCCGGCGACGGCGCGGGCCTGCAGGATGTAGCCGGGCGAGTTGCTGGCCGCGTCAAATACGCTGCGGATCTCGCAGTCCTCGAACAGCGCGGCCATCACGCCGCCCCAGATGTAGTCCACATTGCCGGCCACCAGCGATTGATAAATCCACACATAACCCTTCAGTTGTAGGGTGTCTTGCTGGCTGAGGAAGTTCATTTGTTTGGCCACCAGGCGGGCGGCGGCGGGGGTTTGGCTGGTGTTGAAGTACAGCGTCTCGGCCTGGTTGTCATAGGCGCTGCTGCGCACATGCGGGTTGTGCAGGCTGAAGCTATGCAACTGCAGCAGGTCGGCGTTCTCGACCAGCAAGGCCGCGCGGCCGCCGCCCAGCACGCGGTGGCCAACGGTCTTGCCGGAGCTGCTCAGCGCCGTGCCGGCAGCAGTGGCCGAGGCGCCGCTGCCCGAGTTCAGCGACTCGAAATTGACCTCGCCGATGCCCACACCCTCGCGGCTCTCGCCCTGGATCGTCAGATTGGCGACATTGCGCAGCAGGTTCAGCTCGGCGTAGTTGCCATCGGCGACCTGGATCAGCTTGGGTGTGGCAACGGTGTTGCAGCCGAAGCCGGCCGGGCTGCCGGTCGAACAATGCGTCATGACCCAGTTCAAGGCGCCCTGCAGGCTGCGGAAGTCGGCGGCCGTGCCGCTGGCCGCCACGTTCAGCTGGGTGTAGGAGGTGGGGGCGGCCTTGGTCGTGAAGGTCCAGCCGTCGGCAGCGCTGATGCCGGCGAAGGTCGAGCCATTGATGCTGGCACCGAACACGCCGGCATCGACGGTGATGTAGTACGCGGTGTTGAAGGCCAGTTTGTTGTTGTGCAGCTTGATGGTGGCGGTATTGCCTTGGATGCTGACCGGCCGGTACCAGACGAAGCGGGCACGCAGGGCGCTCTCCGGCAGGGCGCCCAAGCCCAGCGCGTCGATCTCCAGATTGCCACGCGGCAGCACCGTCTGGGTGTCGGTGCTGGACGGTGCGTTGCTGATGTCGATGCTGTCGACCAGGGCGTCGTCGCTGACCCGGCGCACGTAGATTTTTCCGCTAGTGCCCAAGGTCGGGGCGGCGTCAAAGCTGAGCGAGAGCCGGGTGTCGCTGTGCACACCGGTCTCGCCCTTGGCCGGCACCAAGCTGCCGGCGCTGCCGCCGACATTGCCACTGCCGCTGATGCTGCTTTTCAGCTTGCCGGCGCCGGCCTGCGCCAGCGCATTCGCCTTGACCAGGGCGATGGGCCGCAGCTTGTAGGCATAGGGCGGCGTCCAGGCGACCGTGCTTGCGACGCTGCAGGCGCCCAGCGGCGCGCCGTTGACCGTGGAGCCGCTGTCCTTGAAGGCGCCGGACAGATCATTGCCGGCGGCCACGACCAGCGCGTCGCAATGGGCCGCGCCGGCGATACTGAACAGATTGCTGTGCGAGAGGATCTGCGCCGCCTTGCCGACACCGACGCTATAGCTGTGCGGGTAGACCGGGTCGCTCTTGCTACCGGCGTAGTAGTTGTTGAACAGATGAACCTGGCCGTAACGCACCCGCGGCGCGCGCTGGGTGACGGCGTTGAAGACGTTGTTGCTGAAGCTGACGCGCAGGCGGCCGGCATCGCCGCTGGCGCTGTCGGAGCCGCCGACAAGGATGGTCTTGTTGTGCTGCTCGAAGACGTTGTAGGAGACGGTCACATAGTCGGCGCCCTGGGTGATGTCGAGCAGGCCGTCATGGCATTGCTTGGTCTTGCCGTTCTCGATGGGCAATTGATCGTCGGTCAGCGGGGCGTCGGTGAGGGTGTTGCGGTCTATCCAGATATGGTCGGCGCCGGCCACCGAGATCGCGTCGAAGGCGGCGTTCCAGTTGCCGGTGGCGCCATCGGTGGGGTCCCAGACGGGCGCCACATCGCATGGGGCAACGATTTTCAGATTGCGCACGATCACCTGGCTGACGCCGGTGATCAGCAGTTGGGCGTTGATGAAGCCGGCGCCCGGGCCGGCGCCGAACAGCGTGGTGTTGCTGGGCAGGCTGACCGCCGCGCGCAGCACCTGGTCGGCGTGACTGGCGAAGGGCTGGCCCTCGCTCATATCGATGCGGCCGACCACCTTGATGATCTTGGCCGCATTGCCGCCATTGGCCAGCGCGGCCAGCAACTGGGCGCGGTTCTCGACCGTGTAGATATGTTCGGGCGTGGCGCTGGCGCCGCCCTGGGTGCCGCCGGTCTGCGCGGCGAAACCGTCGGCCGGCGCGCTTTGCTGGGCCACATCGGGAGCGGCAATTTGCGGTTGAACCGCACTTGCGGCGCAGCCGGCTTGGGCCGTCAACAAGGCCAAGGTGGTGAGCAGCTTGTTCATGCTTGGACTCCTCGGCTGTTGCGGCGGGCGGCCCCGAGCAGGCCAAGGCCCAGGCACAGCAGCGCCAGCGAGCCGGGCTCGGGCACCGTCGGCATATGGCTCAGCTGCAGCGTGAAGGATTCAAACGGGGCCGCGAAGCTCAGGCCGCTGAAACTGAGGTTGACCTCTTGGGCGCCGAGCACCTGGGTGCTGATGCTGCCCGCGCTGACGGCCGCGGTGTTGCTGAGGCTGAAGCCGGTGATGGACTCGCTCAAGCCCGCGAAGCTGAAGTTCAAGCTGAAGCTGCCCAGCACTGCGCCGTCCTCGGTATTGCCATAGATGCGCAGCGCACCATCGGCGCCGAAGTCGACCATGAACTGGAAGTCGGCGCTGACGTACTCGATGTCCTCGGCGCTTAGCGAAGTGATGTGGCTGGCGGGGCCGGCGGCATAGCCGCTGTCCAGGCCCAGCAGGCCTTCGCTGAGGCCGTTGCTGAGGCCCGTGATGACGGTGCCGGCGGGCAGCTCATAGGCCTGGGCCTGGGCGGTTTGCACGCAGAGTCCGGCCAGGATGGGCAGCAAGGCGCTGCGCAGGGGGGTGAAGAAGCGTCGCATGGTGGTGAGTCTCCTGAGGTGTTTTTTGAGGGCGTGAATTACTTGAGCCAGCCGGCCAAGGGCTGCGACTGCGCACGCAGGGCCTCGGCGGCCAGGCCGGCCATCGCGCGCGCGCCGGCCTCGCTGAAATGGGTGTTGTCTTGCTTGCCGGCTGGGTAGCGCGCGTATTCACCGGGCAGGGCTTTCAGGAAAAGCGGCAGTGCCTGCTCGGGCCCGAGTGCATCGAGTAAGGCGCTACTTGCACGGTGTAAATCGAGCAGAGGCACCGCCAGCTCGGCCGCCACGTCGCGCATCACGACGGGATAGTCGCCATGCGTGTCCTTCAAACGGCCCTCAGCATCAAACTCGCGTCGCATCAGCGAGGTCGCCAACAGCGGCGTGGCGCCCTTGGCGCGTACATCGCGCACGAACAGGCGCAGGTTGTCGCGGTAGGCTCCATGTGCTTCGGCATAGCGCGCCGGGTCCTCTTTTTTTGCGTCGTTGTGGCCGAACTGGATCAGCACAAAGTCGCCGGGTTCGAGTTGGCCGAGCAGATGCGCCCAGCGGCCTTGGTCCTGGAAGCTCTTGCTGCTGCGGCCATTGACCGCGTGGTTGACGATGCGCTCCGGCTGCTTGACCCGTTCGCGCAACATCTGGCCCCAGCCGCGTTCGGGGTTGGGAGGGTCCAGCGGCTTGTCGGCCATGGTGGAGTCACCGACCAAGTGCAGGGCCGGGTGGACGGTGGCCAGCGGTGGTGGGGCCGGTGGTGGGGGTGGGGGGTTGACGGCGGCTGGCAGGCCGGCATCGGCCCACGCCGGTGGGCAGGCGCCGGCGCCGCCGGTCAGTGTCAAGGCACAAAGCTGTTTCAAAAGCTTGCGCCGCTCCAAGGGCAGGGCTCTGGGCATGGCATCTCCAAATGGGCGTCAAACAGCCTGCAAAGAAAAAGGGGCGCAAGCTCGGCACTTGCACCCCTATGGCCTTTGCTGCAGTCGCAGGCCTGGGCTTAGAACTTGTAACGCAGGCCAATCAGGTATTCGCGGCCGGTCACGTTGTTGACCACCACGCTGTCGCGCTGGCTGCTGATGTACTGGTCATTCGGCTGGTTGGTCAGGTTGACGCCTTCCAACGTGATGTCGAGCTTGTCATTGACCTTGTACGAAATCGACGCATCGATGTTCAAGGTCTTGTTCTTGCCCTCCACATCGTTGTTGTTCTGACCGGGCACGCGGGTCAGATAGGCCTCACGTGCCGAGCCCGACACCCGCGCGCTGAAGGTGCCGTCGTCGTAGTACAGCGTGGCGTTGTAGGAGCGCGGCGACAGGTTGATCAGGTCGTCCTTGATCGTGGCCGAGCCGGCGGCAGTGGGCGAGATGACGTACTCGATCTCCGACTTCACATAGGTGTAGTTGAAGAGCGCGCCGAAGTTCTTGCCCCAGGCCGGCAGGAAGCTGAAGGGCTGCTGGATGTTGAGCTCGAAGCCGCTGAGCTTGCCGCCCTCGGTGTTGACCGGCGCGGAGACGGCGAACTCTTCCTCGCCGGTCATGCCGGCCGGCAACAAGGACAAGGGCAGGCCGGTCTGGTTGAACGGGATCGAGCTTCTGAGGGTCTGGATATAGGTCTTGATGTTCTTCTGGAACAGACCCAGGCCGACGAAGGCGTTCTTCTCGTGGTACCACTCCAGGCTGCCGTCAAAGGTGTCGGCGCGGAAGGGCTTGAGCATCGGGTTGCCGCCGGTGTAGCTGAGGGTGCCGGTGGTGCTGAGCGTGCCGCCCGGGCTCAGATTGGCTAGCTGCGGCCGCGACATCACCTTGGCCATGGCGCCGCGCAGGATCAGGTTTTTGCTCAGGTTGGCGGCGACGTTCATGGCGGGCAACCAGTCGTCATAGCTGTTCTCGGCGTTCACCTGGGTGCCACCGCCGGTGGCCAGATAGCCGTTGGCCTTCATATCGGTCTTGACATAGCGCACGCCGACATTGCCGCGCAGCGGGATGCCGCCCAGCTCGGAGGAGAAGTCGAGCATGCCGAAGCCGCCGGTGTCGGTTTCGGTCACCGAGCGGTTGTTGCCGCGCGCGTTGCCGTTGGTGATCGAGGTCAGTGTGTAGTCGCCGGGGCCGCCGGTCGTGCCGGTTTTGAGGCAGTTGCAATAGATGTCGTAGGCGGCGGCGATCGCGTTCAGGTCGGGCAGCACCCAGGAGGTGACGGTGCCGGCCGGCAGGCTCTGGCCCTTGCCAAAGCCGGTCAACATGGTGACCAGATTGCTCTGGACGACGCCGGCGCCGGGTGTGTTCATGGTCTCGACCGCGCGGCGGAACTCATAGGTCTCGAACTTGAACTTCTTGTAGTCGCCGCCGACCTTCAGCGTCAGCTTGTCGTTGATTTCCCAGGCCAGGTCGAGGTGGGCCAGGTCATTGGTGTTGGTGGTGCCGTTAGGGCGGATGCGCACTTCGCTGGGCGTGAAGTTGCTGATATTGGGCGAACCGATCGGCACGCCGATGATCTTCAAAGCGCCATTCGGGTCGGCCGGGTTGAGTGTGCCGTAGTTGATGGCGGGCAGGCGGTCGTCGTTGCGGAAGTCGATCTCGTAACCCTTCACATTGGCGGCGTCCAAGGTGGTGGTGGTCTGGATCGGGTTGCGGAACTTGGAGGTCGCGCGGCCCAGCCTGACGTTCAGCTTCAGCGTGTCGCCCAGGTCCTGCTCGATGGTCAGGGTGGGCTGGGTGAAGGTGGTCGACAACTCATCAAAACGCGACTCCGAGCGGATGTCGACGCCGTCGTATTTGCCGTAGAGCAGGGCGCCGTTGGCCGCGTACTCGGTGGCCAGCACGCTGGTTTGCGGTTTGCCGCCTTGCGACAGATTGCGGCTGAACGAGATCGCCTGCAGGAAGTCTTCCTTGCGGGTCGCGTCGAGCTTGGAGTACAGCATGTCGACGGTGACCAGGGTGCCCTCGGCCGGCTTGATCTGGAACGAACCGGTCAGGCCCAGGCGTTCCTGGTCGTGGGTGAGGCGGCCATAGCGTGGCAGACGGGGGTGGAAGTTGCCGGCCTTGCTGGCTTCTTGATAAGCGGCCTGGTTGGCGGCGGTATTGGGCAGGCGGGGAGCGCCGTTGCCGACCGGGCCGCAGGAGGTGGCGGTGGAGCCGGCCGGCAGCGTGGTGCCGGTGGCGAGGGTCGCGCCTTGCGGCGGGCACCAGCCACCCGAGGAAGTGCCGTTGTCCCAGCGCACGGTGCTGAAGCCTTCTTCCAACACTTCACGTTTGGAATAGGCGCCGGAGAACAGCACGCCGATCTTCTTATCGGCAAAGGTGTTGGACAAGAGGAAGGAAGCCTTGGGCGTCGTCTTGCCCGACAGGTCGTTGTACATGCCCTTGATGGACATGCCGCCGGTGAAGCCGCTCTTCAGGTCCAGCGGGCGGGTGGTCTGCAGGTCCACGGTGGCGCCGAGCGAGCCTTCGTCGATATCGGCCGAGCTGCTCTTGCGCACGGTCAGCGAGCTGAACAGGTCGGCGGCGAAGACATTGAAGTCAAAGCCGCGCGAACGGTTGGCGCCGCCCGAGCTGTCGGTGCCGCCGGTGGTGGCCAGGCCTTCGATGCCGTTGATGCGCACGCGGGTGAAATCCTGGCCCAGGCCGCGCACGGTGATGGAGCGGCCTTCACCGGCGTCACGGTCGATCACCACGCCGGGCACGCGCTGCAGCGACTCGGCCAAGTTGGTGTCGGGGAACTTGCCCATGTCCTCGGCCTTGATGACGTCAACAATGCTGTTTTCGTCGCGTTTGGCGCGCAGGGCGGTCTCCAAGGAAGCGCGAAAGCCGGTCACCGAGACGGTTTCTAGCTTGGCCTCATTGCTCGCGGCGGGCTTGCTCGCTTCTTGCGCATGGGCCGAGCCGATCAGGCTCAGCACGGCCACCGAAATCATCGACATGACGAGAACGTGGGGATTAGGTTTTTTACTGCTGCTTGGGCGCGGGTTCATGGTTTGTCTCCTGCTGTTGTTCAAACTGTGCGTCGCTGCCTAGCGGCGGCGCACAAAGCTGGGTTGGCTGCATTGACATGTCTGCGCATGTTTATGGGCCGGCGTTTCATCGCATAGCAGCGCGCGCAGGGCGCCGTGAAGTCTTTCTGTCCACCGGGGCGCTGCAGTGCGCCCGGGCAGGGAAGGGCGCTTAGAGGTAGTCTTCGCGGCGCGGGGAAAACTGGTCAAGCAAGGTGCTGCCGGCGGCCAGCGACACCACGCCGTGCGGGGTTAGGCGCGGTGCGATGAAGGCGTCGCCGACGCGCAAAACCTTTTTGACGCCGCCAATATCGGCCTCGAACTCACCGCTGATCACGAAGGCGATCTGGTCATGGGCATCATGTGCGTGCACGGTGCCGATGGCGCCCAGATCAAATTGCACCAGCACCGACATCAGCTCGGGCGTGTGGCCGACGACCTTGCGGCGGATGCCCTCGCCCAGCTCGGTCCAGGGCGTGGCGGCATTGTCAAAGAAAGGGTTCATCTCAACAGGTCTCCGGCAATCTCATTGCTATTGATTGGGCTTGGCTGCGACCATTTTTGCTGCCGATGTGGCTGCACTTTTGGCTGCGATTGGGTTTACTATACCGCTTGTGGAAAAAAATGAAACAGTGGTTCACTAAATAGAAACCATTATTCCGGGAAAGCACCAACATGCGTTACGCTTGCTCCCAACAAGACCGCAGAGTGCCTTTTTGGGCGCTCTAGACCCCCTAGCCAAGCAGAAGGAAGACCCCATGCAAGTCCGCCAACCCGTTCACAGCGAACATGCCCGCAGCCTCGACACCGAGGGCCTGCGCCGCCACTTTTTGGTGGAAGACATGTTCAAGCCCGATGAGGCCACGCTGACCTATAGCCAGATCGACCGCATCATCGTCGGCGGCATCATGCCGGTCAGTAAGGCGGTGACCTTTGCTGCCGAGCTGGGCAAATTCACCGGCACCGACTACTTTTTGCAGCGCCGCGAGCTGGGCCTGATCAATATCGGCGGCGCTGCGCGCGTGACGGTGGATGAGCAGGTCTTCGAGATCGGCGCCCGTGAGGCACTCTATATAGGCCAAGGCGCCAAGCTGCTGGCGTTCGAGAGCGTCGACGCTGCCGCGCCGGCCAAGCTGTATTTCAATTGCGCACCGGCGCACACCGCCTACCCGCACCGCAAGGTGACTTTGGCCGAGGCCTCGCCCGAAACGCTGGGCGCGCCCGAGACCAGCAACCGCCGCACCATCTACAAATTCCTGGTGCCCGATGTCTTGCCGACCTGCCAGTTGCTGATGGGCATGACGCAGATGGAGCCGGGCAGCTTGTGGAACACCATGCCCTGCCACCAGCATGACCGCCGCATGGAGGTGTATTTCTACTTCGACATGAATGAGAACGCGGCCGTTTTCCACATGATGGGTGAGCCGACGCAGACCCGCCACCTGGTGGTGCGCAATGAGCAAGCGGTGATCAGCCCAAGCTGGTCCATCCACTCAGGCGTCGGCACCCAGGCCTACACCTTTATTTGGGGCATGGTGGGCGAGAACCAGGTGTTCAAGGACATGGATCACGTCCCGATGACCGCTTTGCGTTGAATCTCGAACAAGAAGAACACCGAAAGTAGATCATCATGATTCTCGAAAACTTCCAATTGAACGGCCAGGTCGCCATCGTGACCGGCTGCAACACCGGCCTGGGCCAGGGCATGGCGCTGGCTTTGGCGCAGGCCGGCGCCGATGTGGTCGGCATCAATGTGACCGAGCCGACCGAAACGCGTCAACAGGTCGAGGCCACCGGACGGCGCTTTCTGGATCTGCGCGCCAATCTGTCTGACATCAGCTGCATCGACGGCCTGATCAAGGAAGCTTTGACCCTGACTGGCCGCATTGACATCCTGGTCAACAACGCCGGCATCATCCGCCGCGAGGATGCGATCAAGTTCAGCGAAAAGGATTGGGACGATGTGATCGACCTGAACCTGAAGACGGTGTTCTTCTTCTCGCAGGCCGCCGCCCGCCAGTTCATTGCCCAGGGCAAGGGCGGCAAGATCATCAATGTGGCGTCTATGCTGTCTTACCAGGGCGGCGTACGGGTGCCGTCCTACACGGCGTCGAAGAGCGCGGTGATGGGCATCACCCGTGCGATGGCGAATGAATGGGCTTCGCACGGTATCAATGTCAACGGCATTGCGCCCGGCTATATGGCGACCAACAACACCGCCGCGCTGCGCGCCGATGAAGGCCGCAGCGCCTCCATCCTGGAGCGCATCCCGGCCGGCCGCTGGGGCTCGCCCGAGGATCTGGCCGGCCCGGTCGTGTTCCTGTCGTCCAAGGCGTCTGATTACGTCAACGGCTACACGGTCGCCGTCGACGGCGGTTGGTTGGCCAGGTAAGGCCATCCCGTAGGCGTTGCGCGCCACCCTCTGATAGGGAGTCCTCGGGCTCTCCATCAGGGGTCGGACCCTACTGCTGCTAGTACTGCCGCGCAGTGGGCCCTTCAAATCACCGACGGAGACACGGTGACGCTATGTATGAAAACAAAAAACTAGGCTTTCTGTTCGTGCTGCCCTTTGTGTTGGGCGTGCTGGGCTTCAAGCTATTTCCCTTCGTGATGAGCTTTGCGCTTGGCTTCACGCAATACGATCTGATGGACCCGCCGGTGTTTGTCGGCCTCGACAACTACGTGGAGATCGCCACCGCCGACCCGCTGTTCCGCAAGTCAATGGGCGTCACGCTGCTGTTCGCCGTCTTGGCCGTGCCCCTGCGCGTCGGCTTCGCGCTCTTCATCGCCCATGTTCTGAACTACAAGCTGCGCGGCATCAACTTCTTTCGCGCCGCTTTTTATCTGCCGTCCATCCTCGGCGGCTCGATCGCCACCGCGGTGCTGTGGCGCTTCATCTTCGCCAAGCAGGGCCTCGTCAACCTTTTGATGATCAAGCTCGGCCTGGAGCCGATCGCCTGGCTGGCTGACGAACACTATTCGCTCTGGACCATCGTGCTGCTGTTCACCTGGCAGTTCGGCTCGGCGATGGTGATATTTTTGGCCGCGCTGCAGAACGTGCCGGTGTCGCTGTACGAGGCGGCCGAGATCGACGGCGCCAACAAGCGCCAGCAGTTCTTCCGCATCACCGTGCCGCTGATCACGCCCGTTATCTTCTTCAATATGATCATGCAGATGGTGCAGGCTTTTCAGGAGTTCAACGGCCCTTATGCCATCACCGAAGGCGGCCCGCTGCATTCAACCTATGTGCTGGCGCTGTACATCTATGACCAGAGCTTTCGCTACTTCAATCTCGGCTATGGCGCGGCGCTGTCCTGGGTCTTGTTCGCCCTGGTCGGCGGTTTGAGCGCGATCTCGTTCTGGAGCTCCAAATACTGGGTCTTCTACTCGGGTGAGAAGGAGACGTCCAAATGAGCGGCGCTAACGACGGAGCTACGCTGATTTTGGGCCGCGACCAGGGCAATTCCTGGTTCCGCTATGTGGCGCTGTTTGCGGTGGCCCTGGTGATGCTGTACCCACTGGCCTGGCTGATCGGTGCCTCGTTCAAGAGCAATGTGGAGATCTATAGCGAGATCGGCTTCTGGCCCAGCCGCTTTGACTTCACCTCCTACGTCAAGGGCTGGAAGACCAGCACCGAGTACACCTTCGCGACTTACTTTTTGAACAGCTTTCTGATCACCATCCCGCGCATCATCGTGACGGTGATCTCCTGCGTGCTGGTGGCCTATGCTTTTGCCCGCTTCGACTTCTGGGGCAAGAAGTTCCTGTTCAGCATCATGGTCGGCACGATGATGTTGCCGCTGATCGTCTTGCGCCTGCCGCAATACCTGATGTTCCGCGAGTTCGGTTGGCTCGATACGTTCCTGCCGCTCTACGTGCCGTCGGCGTTCGCCACGGAAGGCTTTTTCGTCTTCATGATCGTGCAGTTCATGCGGTCGTTCCCGCCCGACATGGAGGAAGCGGCGATGATGGACGGATGCAATAGCCTGCAGGTGCTCTTCTATGTCGTCGTGCCGGTGATCATGCCGGCGGTGATTTCGGTCGCGCTCTTTCAGTTCATGTGGAGCATC
>JADMJQ010000265.1 GCA_018780415.1 Roseateles sp.
CAAAACCCTGCAACGCATGGTGCAGGCCGGTGACCTGCGCCGTATCGACCGGGGTCTCTATGACAAGCCGACGATTAACCGACTGACGAAGCGCCCCACCACGCCGGACTACCGTGCCGTGATCGAGGCTATCGCCCGCCGCGACCAGTTACGTCTGCTGGTGGACGGCATGACCGCCGCCAACGATCTCGGCTTGACCGATGCCGTGCCAGCCCGTGTCACCATCCATACCGATGCCCGCCGTCGCGCCATCCAGCTCGACAAGCTGACCATCGACTTCAAGCAAACCGCACCCAGCCGCCTCTACTGGGCCGGGCGCCCCGCCATGCGAGTGGTGCAGGCCCTGTATTGGTTGAAAGACACCTTGGCCTCTGATCGTGACCGCATTCTTGGTCGATTGACCCAAGTGCTGGCAGACCCGGTGCATGGCGTCGCGATTCGCCAGGACCTACTCGATGGCTTCAGCGCACTGCCAGCGTGGATGCAGAGCCTGGTTCGCGAAGTGCCTGGCTGCGATCCGCAGAATGCAGCCACCAAGAAACTGCAAGCGCGCGGCAGCGTGCAGCCACCGGTGCCTCGTCGCCGCTCGACCAAACGCATGGAGGTCGCCGATTGAACCCGTCTTTTCACGAAGTCATTGCCGCCAGCGATGCCGACCGGCGTGACCTGTTTTTGGGGGCTGCAGCCCGGATCGGTACCGCAGTTCAGAATGTCGAGAAGGATTTCTGGGTCTGTTGGACGCTCGATGCGCTGTTCAACGGCCTAGCGGTGGACGGCCCCCGTCTGCTGTTCAAAGGCGGTACTTCACTGTCCAAGGCCTTCGGCCTGATCTCCCGCTTCTCCGAAGACATCGACATCACGGTTTTCCGCGATGATCTGGGGCAGGCGACCGACGTTGCGGCGCTGACCACCTTGAGCGGCAAGCAGCGCCGTGTGCGTCTCGATGGCATCCGTGAAGCTTGCCAAACCTACATCGCCGGGCCATTGACAGAACAATTCTGGCAAATCGCCGCATCGGCGATTCCAGAAAATCGCTTCCGGCTGGAGCCAGACCCCGACGACAAGGATGGGCAGACGCTGCTGTTCTGGTATCCCGCCGTCACCGCCACCACGGGCGACTACATCCGCTCCGCCGTCAAGATCGAATTGGGTGCGAAATCGGCGTTGGACCCGCATGTCGCGGCCACGGTCACGCCTTACATCGCACAGGATTTGCCCGACCTCGACCTGACCGTGGCCAGCATCACCACCGTGAAGCCAGAGCGCACCTTCTGGGACAAGGTCATCATCCTGCACGGTCTGCGCCAATGGCATGACCGCCGCAACGAACTGCGGCACGGTGGACAGCGCGTCTCACGCCACTACTACGATGTACATCAATTGATGCAGGCCGCATCAGCACACGCATGGCAGGCTGATCGCGCGCTCGCGATTGACTGCGCACAGCATGCGCGGCTGTTCTTCGGCAGCGCGGACCTGGGGCTAGATACTGCAGTTCCCGGCACCTTCACGCTGACACCCAGCCTGGCGATGCGGGACGCCCTGGCCAGGGACTACACAGCCATGTCCGGAATGGTCTTCGGCGAGATTCCGGCACTCGATGCCGTGCTCGCCAGTGCGGAGCGGTTCGAGCAGATCGCCAACACGTCAACGCTGCCGTGACGACAGCAACGACCGTGCAGCTTACGCAAGAGCAAGGGCGTCGATGACCGACTACTTCAGCGACCGAGAACGGTCCACGCGCCCGAACCGAACAAGTAGCCTGACTTACACCACCTGGCCTCCTGGGAAACCCGAGGCGATTCAATCACATGCCGGCTTCGCGTCAGCAGCCTGTTTCAGCGTTGCCATTTGCTCCCAGCGCTCGTATTGTTCCTTCAGACTCGACACGGTCTCTGTCGCCAAGACAATCTCCGACCGCTGCTCGCCCTTCAACCAGAAGCGATACCAGTCGACATTGCCCTGCAGCGAGATCATTCTCTCGCTCGGACGGGATAGCGCATGGGCGCCTTCGGGAATCGTGATCAGCTCGGCCGGTCTGTACTGACGCCGCAGCAGCGCATAAATGTCCCAGTTATTCTTCGCCTCATGCCCGTAGGTTTCGATCCGCAAGGCCGCACGTATGCAATCGGTGTGCAGCGACGGGTCGTTGCGAATCCAGCGCTGCCGCGATTCGCCGTAGGGCCCACCCTGGTTCGCTCGCTCCTTCATTACCTGGGTGCCGTCCTTCACCGCATAGGTGATGGTCATCGAATACAGCGTGTTGGAGTCACCGTCCAGCAACGTGGCAGCGCGGATCGGCGTGTCGGTGAAGGTCACCAAGTTCAGCACCCGCATGCCGGTGGCGCTCCAACCCAGGATACCGACCCGCGCCCTATCCACAAAACCCTCGGCGACCAGCGCCTCAATGGCTGCACGCACGCCGTCAGCGAATGCGATGCGCGAGCCGTACTCATCGGTCGGGGCGCCGGTGGTCGCGCGCCAGGGCAATGCCAGCACCAGGATGCTCTCGCGCAGAAAGGCCCGGCCTGCAAAGCCACTGGTGAAGCCGTCGTAGATATTCGATCCATCACGATAAAACCGCGTCGCAGAGAAGCCGTATGGCTGAATCACCAGTGCATGCTTGGCACGAGGATCAAAGTCGGCAGGCACCATCAAGCCGCCATTCCACGACCGGCCCTGCGCGTCCGTCCACCCGAACTCACGCATCGTGCCCCACCGACCTGCAGAGAACTGCGGATTCAACTCGGTGAGACGCACCGTCGCGCCGCCCGGACCCACGGCGACGATGTCGGGCGGCTGGTTCAAAGCCTGATCGACGCGAAGGCGCCAGGACGTCTGGGAGGCCTCACGAATCTTCGCTTCAGCGTGTTCCCCCGCCACCTCATGCCAGCCGCCATCCGCGCTGAGCTCGAAGCGACGGCGCTGCTCGCCATCGACGGCGACGAAGGCGCCGGACATCCCGCCTACGAGATGGGTATCTTTGAGCCTTTGCTTGAGCTCGGCGATGGGCTTCCAAGTTCCGGACTCAGGCCAGTATTCGATGATGTGCGAGGCGGAAGCAGAAGGCGTGTCAGCGTCGCCCTCGCGTCGCGGCAGGTAGGTGCCGGCGATCACGACCGATGTACCGCCGTCCTGCCACAGGCGGTCCTTGCGCAGCTGGTTGCCGCCCAAAGAATCATCGGGCGCATCGACCACGGCCCGCTCCTGTCCATCAGCGAGCCGATAGGCCACCATCCGCCTGGCGACATAGCTCGTCGGGCGCGAGTAGTAGCCCAATGGGTCCTGTGCCAGCGACGGTCCGTACTGCTGGGTCGCCTCGGCGATCTGGGGGTACAGCTTGCCCCAGACCAGCTGGCGACCGGGCTCGTACTTTGGCAACAACAGCCAGCGCCCGTCCGGCGAGATGCTCACACTCGGAAAGCCATGACTGCTCTCCGCAAACGCCTCGCCAAGCGGCCGTGCCGGCGTCCGCGAACCGGCGTCCGACACGTAAAACTGGTAGCGCCGCTGCTGCGTGCGCAAGCTGTCCCGCCGCCCATGGATGCTCCAGAATGAGTTCGTACCGGCAACGACACTGCGAGCGCCTGACGGAATGGCCGGGTTTTGAACGGGCGCCACATAGACCACATGTCGCAGATCGCTGGACACATCGAAGGTGACCAGGCCCAGCGGCGCATGCGTGAGCTGCGTGACCTGTCGGGTCAGCACATCGACCTTGTAGGCCTGGAACGCCTCATCGTTCATCCGCGCCCGAAACACGATCGTCCGGTTGCTGACCCACCGGGCATCCCGTAAGGCCGGATCCGCATCGTCGTTGTCATCGCGCGCCTCCACCGCCAGTTGCCGCATCGGCGCTGGAGGCTTTGATGCAGCGAGGCGCTCGGGGCTGATGTCCATCAGTAGGATCTCGAAGCGGTTGGTGTCGGTCGCCACATCCGCCTTGCGCGTGACGATGAAGGCCAGCTCGCCGTCCGGCGAAATCTGCGTCTGCAGCGTCTCGTCGTCGTGCTTGACGGGCTGGATGATGCGGGTGAATTCGATCACCTCCTTGACGGTCGGCCCGACCGCCGCGCCCGCCGAGGGGATGGGCCACGCCGCGAACAGCGCGAGCATGAAGACCAGATGGAAAAAGCAGGCCAGCCGAAGACGGCCGACCGCATAGATAACGATGTAGTGAGGCAGCATGGAACGATCCCGGGCACTCGTCCCGAGCCAAAGAAATTGAAAAAGGGAAAGGATGAAAAAGCGGCCGCGCCGCCGGCGCTGGCACCGCAGCGTGCTACCAGCTCATCGCCAGACGCAGGCTGGCGTAGCGTCCGCGCCAGTCCGCCTGCGTGATGTCGTAGTAGGGCGAGGTTCCGACGTACTCGGGCTGCCGGTCGGCGATATTGACGATGGCCACCGACAGGCTGGCCTCCTTGACGCTGGCCACTCCAAGACCCAGCCGCTTCAGATTCAGCGTCGCCGTCAGGTCATGGATCCACAAGTCGCCAAGCCCCCGGTCGCTCGGCGCCTTGTCCAGGTAAGCGCCGAGATAGCGGCTCGTGACGCCCGCGCTCCAACTCCCAAGATCGATACCGGCAAACAGCCGGCCCTTCCACTTCGGCGCCCAGTAGTCCGGGGCGCGCCGCCCCAGCCGGTGCTCGGCAGGCGCACCCGGCGCCACGGCAACGTCGTACTTGGCGGTCCGGGTGGCGCTGGCCGACAGCGTCCACTTGGCACCCGCAGCCTTCCATGCATGCGCGATCTCCATGTCGACGCCGGCGGTGTCGACATGGCCGAAGTTGACCTCAGCATAGAGCACCTGCGAGACCTTGCCGGGAACGCCGCCGACCGCCGGGGCGCGCGTGACGAAACCGGGGAACAGCGCCTCGTTGTCGACAGCCGTCTGTGGCCACAGCAGCGAGATCAACCCATCGATCTTGACCTGCCAGGCGGTCACGCCAAGCCGGGTTCCCGCTGCGGACTCGGGCTCCCACACGGCACCCACTGATTGGGCGCGGCCCTTCTCTGGCAGCAGATTGGGGTTTCTGGTGCGCAAGACCTCGCCGCCAACGATGGGCGCATTGCCCCGCGCGGGATCGGTTAGCGCGTAAGCGTCGGTGGTGAGATGCGTCTCGCTCACATTCGTCTGCAGCAAGGTGGGCGGCTTGAACGATGTGGCCGAAGAGGCGCGCAGCAGGGTCGTGCGCGTGGGCCGGATCTCGATGCCGGCCTGGTAAGTGTTCGCGCTGCCGAAGTCGCTGTAGTGGTCACGGCGCGCGGCCAGCGTGAGTGCGGCCTGCTCCCACGCAGTGCGGCCATCGGTGGCAGCGGCGCGCCACAGTGGCGCTCGCAGCTCGCCGTAGACCGCGCTGTTCGACCGGCTGCCGCCGACATTGAAGCTGCCCGGCGTGGACGTCTGATAGCGATCACGTGCGGCCTCCCCGCCCGCGATCACATCGACGCTGCCGGCCGGCAGATCCAGCACCGAGCCACGCACGAAGGCGCTGGCCTGGTCCTTGCGGCCATGGCTATCGCGGACCGAATCCGACCAGATCGACCTCAACACGGCCTCGCTGGCCGCAAGCCCGCTGCTGAAAGGATTGAGCGCTGCGGCCGTGGTCGAGGCGGCCAGCGCGGCGGTGCGTGCTACGACGTTCGCGGTGGTGTTCGAGAGCTGGCTGCCGCCGTCATCACGCGTGGTCGACAAGGTCGCTTCGAGCTCCCATCCCGCCCACAGGTCCCCGCGCACGCCAAGCAGCCCGCGCTTGAAATCGGTGTCGCGCTCGAGAGCCTCCGCGCCGTTCTCCAGGCCAAGTCGGGCGCTGACGCGTACCGGTACGCCGAAGGGGTTGTGGGCATTGGTCGCCGGCACCAACACATTGTTCAGCAGGATTCCAGCCTGCTCAGCGTGGAGCCGGTCACGGGCCAAGGTCAGCTCTCCAAATGCGGACCAATCGGTGGTCAGCCGGCGCTCCGCCAAACCGTGCAGTGCAAAAGTCTCACTGCCATGGACCAGCGCGCTCCCGTTTCCGTTCGCCAGCGAGCTGCACAGATTCGCCTGGCCGGCCGTCGCCGCAAAACTCGCGACCGTCAACGGCTGACCGGGCGCCACAACGGGGATGGCCGCAAAGCTGGCCGTCAAGCCCGGCAGGTTGGCCGCCGTGGTGCTGCTGACGGTGCCGGGCGTGCAGTAACGCGTGCGCGCATCGGCACCGCCGAAGCGGCGGTAATCCGCGTCCTTGAAGAAGTCACGCTCGGCCATGGTGAGCGGCGTCGACTTGCGGTACGAGCCTAGCAGCAGGAACGAGCCGCTGGCATCGCCGCCGCCAGTACCAAGCGAGACATTGCCATCGCTGATGCCACTGCCTGTCCCTCCCCGTGCATCGAGCACGACGCCGTCGATAGACTTCTTGAGGATGATGTTGACGACGCCCGCTAACGCGTCACCGCCATAGACCGCGGACGAGCCGACCGGAACGATCTCGATACGTTCCACCGCCGCCATCGGGATCAGGTTGAGGTTGAAAAAGTTGCCCGAGGACGAGCCCACGGCTTGCACGCGGCGCCCGTTGATCAGCACCAAGGTTGACCCCAGCGGCAAGCCCCGCAGCTGCACCGAGCCCTGCCCATTCGTCTGCCCCGAACCGCCCTCGCCCGGGCTCATCGACGCCTCGTTCAGGCTGCTCAGGAATCGCTCGATCGTCGGCTGGCCGCTGCGGTAGATATCCGCCCGCGTGTAGACATTGACGGGCGCGGGGCCATCCGCATCGATGCGCTTGAGCCGGGAGCCGGTGATCTCGACCTTGCCGAGCGACGTCGTGGCGACGTTCCCTTCCGACGCCAAGACGGGCCCCGCGTCGCTCACGGTCGGCGACGAGGCCTGCGCC
>JADMJQ010000303.1:0-3163 GCA_018780415.1 Roseateles sp.
AGCTGGCGTGCGCGAAGTTGAGCACGCCCATCATGCTGAAGATCAGCGTGAGGCCGGAGCTCAGCATGAACAACAGCAGGCCGTAGCTCACGCCGTTGAGCAGCGAGATGACGAAGAATTCGACGTTCATCGGTCTTTCGGATCACATGAAAAAGAAAAAGGCCCGAGTGTTGAAGTCGGGCCTCGACCGTTCAGGGGCGTCCCGCGTTCAGGAGGGCCGCTTCATCTGGCACGTGGTGGGCGTGCTCGCCACGTAGGCTTCGTAGTACTTGACCGGGGCCAGCGTGTAGCCGGTGTTCTCGGCGCTGTACGGGTTCTTGGCATCGGTCTTTTGCCACACCGACACAAACAAGGGTTGTTGCAATTGGTGGTCGGTCTTGCGCATCTCGACTTCGCCGTTGAAGCTCTTGACCTTCAGGCCCTCCAGCACCGCCGCCACCTTGACGGGGTCGGTCGATTTGGCCTTGGCAAAGGCCTCGCCGAGCAGGCTGTAGATGTGAATCACGCTGCCGGTGTAGAAGTCGTCCTTGAAGCGAGCCTTGAACTCCTCCTGCCATTTGCCCATCTGCCCACCCATGTTGTAGTGGTTGTAGGCGACTTGATAGACCCGCCCGGCACCGGCCGCGCCGAGCGCCGTCGGTGTACCGGTGACGCCGGTGTAGTAGGTGAAAAATTTGCCGGTATAGCCCGACTCATTGGCCGCCTTGATCAGCAGAGAAAGGTCTGAGCCCCAGTTGCCGGTGATCACCGTGTCGGCGCCGCTGGCCTTGATCTTTGCAACATAGGGCGCGAAGTCACGCACCTGCGCCAGCGGATGCAGGTCCTCGCCGACGATCTGGATATCGGGCCGCTTCAGCGCCAATAAGTCCTTGGCGTATTTGGCGACCTGGTGGCCGTGCGCATAGTTCTGGTTCAACAGGAACACCTTTTTGATGTCGGGCTGACCCTTCATAAAGGTGCTCATGGCCTCCATCTTCATCGAGGTGTCGGCGTCCATGCGGAAATGCCAGTAGCTGCATTTGCTATTGGTCAGGTCCGGGTCGACCGCCGAATAGTTCAAGTACAGCACCTCTTTGCCGGGGTTGCGCTCGTTGTGTTTGGTGACCGCGTCGCTGAGCGCCAGGGCCACGCTGGAGCCATTGCCCTGCATCACGTAGCGGGCACCCTGGTCGATCGCCGACTTGAGCGCGTTCAGCGATTCGGCTGGGCTGAGCTTGTTGTCGATGGGGACGATCTCGAACTTCACGCCGGCCGGGTTGGACGCATTGAACTTCTCGGCAAAGAACTGAAAGCTCTTGACCTGGTTTTGCCCGACCGGCCCCATCAGGCCGGACAGCGCGTCGATATAGACGAGCTTGACCGTTTCGCCTTTTTGCGCTGCGGCGATGCCGCAACTCAAACCCAAGGCAGCCAGTGCGGCCGCTTGTACCAAATGTCTTGTTGCGAACATCGTTGTCTCCGATTGGTTTTAATTGGCTCTACTTTGGATGACTCACAGCCCGGCCAAGCGGTGAGCCTTGAACTGCTCACGCAGCTTCAACTTCTGCAGCTTGCCGGTGGCGGTATGCGGCAGCTCGGCCACAAACACCACATCGTCCGGGATCTGCCATTTGGCGATGCGGTCCTCAAAGAAGGCCAGCATTTGCTCGCGGGTCAATTCAGCATCAGGCTTCTTGACCACCACCAAGAGCGGCCGCTCGTCCCATTTGGGGTGGGCGCAAGCGATCACGGCGGCCTCGTAGACGGCGGGGTGGGCCACCGCGATGTTCTCAAGATCGATGGAGCTGATCCATTCGCCGCCGGACTTGATCACGTCCTTGCTGCGGTCGGTGATCTGCATAAAGCCGTCGGCGTCGATGGTGGCGACGTCGCCGGTCGGGAACCAGCCGGCCTCACCGTCCACCGTGACCAAGGGCGACTCGGCATGGCCGTAGTACTGGCTGATCACCCAAGGCCCGCGCACCACCAGATTGCCGGCGCTGGCGCCGTCCCAGGGCAAGGCCTGACCCTCATCGTCGATGATGGCCATGTCGACACCGTAGATCGCGCGGCCCTGCTTGGCCAGCAGGCGGCGCTGCTCGTCTTTGGGTAGCTTGAGCTGGGCGGCATTCAATTTGGCGGCAGTGCCCAGCGGCGACATCTCGGTCATGCCCCAGGCATGGATCACGTCAACGCCGTAGTCGTCGATCAACGTCGCCATCATGGCCGGCGGGCAGGCCGAGCCGCCGATCACCGTGCGCTTGAACCTGCTGAACTTGAGGCCATTGGCTTTGACATAGCTCAGCAGACCCAGCCAGATCGTCGGCACGCCGGCGCTGAAGGTGACGCCCTCGCCTTCGAACAGTTCGTACAAGGACTTGCCATCCATATGTGGGCCCGGCAGCACCAGCTTGCAGCCGACGATGGCGCAGGCATAGGGTAGGCCCCAGGCGTTGACGTGGAACATCGGCACCACCGGCATCACCACGTCGCGGGCCGAGCAGTCCAGCGCGTCCGGCAGCGCCACGCCAAACGCGTGCAGCACGCTGGAGCGGTGGCTGTAGATCGCGCCCTTGGGGTTGCCGGTCGTGCCCGAGGTGTAGCAGATGCTGGACGCGGTCTGCTCGTCAAACTCCGGCCAGTGGTAGCGGCCGTCCTCGGCCTCAAGCAGGTCCTCATAGCAGAGCAGGCCTGGCAGCGAAGTCTGTGCCGGCATATGGGAGCGGCCCGCCATCAACACATAGTGCTGGACGCTGGGCATCAAATCGGCCAGCTTCTCCACCAAAGGCAGGAAGTTCAGATCGAAACAGAGGATGCGGTCCTGCGCGTCATTGGCGATCCAGGCGATCTGTTCGGGGAACAGGCGCGGATTGATGGTGTGGCAAACCAACTCGGAGCCCGACACGCCGTAATAGATCTCCAGATGGCGGTAACCGTTCCAAGCCAAGGTGGCGACGCGGTCGCCGGCCACGCAGCCGAGCCGGGCCAGCGCCTGCGCCAGCTTGCGGGCGCGCAACTCGGCCGAACGCCAGTTGTAGCGATGCAGATCGCCCTCAACCCGCTTGCTGACGATCTCGGTGTCACCCGCATGCCGAGCCGCATGCTTGAGCAGCGACGAAATCAGCAGCGGCATCGTCATCATCTGACCCATCAAAGCCATGGTTCTGTCTCCTTCTATCCGGTT
>JADMJQ010000303.1:3173-5586 GCA_018780415.1 Roseateles sp.
TAGTGAGCGCTTGCCGGCCGCATAGTCACCGGTGTTACACGGAAAGGGCAAGGGCTCTAGGGGTATTCACTGGCGGTCCGCGCTGCCGATCGAACGACCGATTGACCCTAGGGCAGCGTCGCCGGGGCTCGCTGACTACACTGCCCAGATGAACAACTCTGTCAGCCAAGATTCAAACCAAGGCCCGCCGCCGCCCGCCGCCTGGTTGAACCGTTATGCCGAGCTCGGCCGCGCATTTTTTACCGAGCTGCCGGCACAGGGCATGGCCAAGCCGGTCTGGGTCGCGCGCAGCATGGCCTTGGCCGACCAGCTGGGCTGGCCCGCCGACTGGTGGCAGCGCGCGGATTGGCAGGCGCTAGAGGTCCTCAGCGGCAATGCCGTCTGGCCCGGCATGCGCACGCTGGCCACGGTCTATAGCGGCCATCAGTTCGGGTCCTGGGCCGGCCAGCTCGGCGATGGCCGCGCGCTGCTGCTGGGCGAAGTCGACACCACCGCCGGGCCGATGGAGTTGCAGCTCAAGGGCGCCGGCTTGACGCCCTACTCCCGCATGGGCGACGGCCGCGCGGTGCTGCGCTCGTCGATCCGCGAGTTCCTCTGCTCGGAGGCTATCGCCGCACTCGGCATCCCGACCACGCGGGCCTTGGCCCTCACCGCGTCCGCACTGCCGGTGCGCCGCGAAAGCCTGGAGACGGCGGCCGTGGTCACCCGCGTCGCACCGAGCTTCATACGCTTCGGCCATTTCGAGCATTTCGCTCACACCGGTCAGCATGCCGAGCTGCGCCAGTTGGCCGATTTCTTCATCAGCCACCATGCGCCCGAATGCCTGGCCGCCGCCAATCCTTATGCCGCCCTGCTGGAACGGGTGGTGCGCCAAACCGCGGAACTGATGGCGGACTGGCAGGCCGTGGGTTTTTGCCACGGCGTGATGAATACCGACAATATGTCCATGCTCGGTCTGACGCTGGACTACGGCCCCTTCGGCTTCATGGACGGCTTCGATCCCGGCCATGTCTGCAACCACTCCGACCATCAAGGCCGTTATGCCTATGCCGCCCAGCCGAATATCGGTTTCTGGAATCTGCATGCGCTGGCGCAAGCCCTGCTGCCGCTGATGGACGAGGTCGACAAAGACGGCGCGCCGCTGCTGGCCGCGCTGGATGTCTACAAGATCGCCTTCCCCGCCGCGCTGATGCAAAGAATGCGCGCCAAGCTGGGCCTGCTGACCGAGCAGGACGCCGACCGCGCGCTGATCGATGACTGGCTCAAGCTGATGGCCGGCGTCCGCGCCGACTTCACGCTCAGCTTCAGGCGCTTGAGCTCGCTGACCCAGGGCGACGACCCGGCCAAGCTGCGCGACCTCTTCATCGACCAGGCCGCGCTGGCGCAATGGCTGCAACGCTACCGAGATCGCTTGAACGCAGAGCAAAGCGAAGACGGGCCACGCAGCCTCCGCATGCGCGCCGTCAACCCCGCAGTGGTGCTGCGCAACCATCTGGCCGAGGGCGCGATCCGGGCCGCCCAGGCCGGCGACTTTAGCGAGACCGAGCGCCTGCTGGCCGTCCTGCAAAAGCCCTTCATTGAGCCCGAGCGGGCCTCCGACGCCGCCCTCCCGCCCGACTGGGCCCAAACCTTGGAAGTGAGCTGCTCATCATGACAAAGCCCCTTGACGACAAGTCCTACCCGGTGCAAAAAACCGATGCCGAATGGCGCGCCCAGCTGGACAGCGAGCAATACGCGGTAGCCCGCCACGCGGCGACCGAGCGCGCCTTTACTGGCAAGTACTGGGACCATTTCGAGGCCGGCGCCTACCAGTGCATTGGCTGCGGCACTCCGCTGTTCGAGGCCGACACCAAGTTCGACGCCGGCTGCGGCTGGCCCAGCTACTTTGCGCCGGTCAATGCCGAGGTGATCGAGCGCGTGGTCGACCATGCCCACGGCATGGTGCGGGTGGAAGTGCGCTGCAATAAATGCGGCTCGCACCTGGGCCATGTCTTCCCCGACGGACCCGAGCCCACCGGCGAGCGTTTTTGCATCAATTCGGCTGCGATAGACTTCACGCCCCTGCCCCGCTGATGGAGGCAAACTCACCGGTCCCTGGTTCCCCATGAAGCTTTTGCTCGATTTTTTGCCGCTGCTGCTGTTCTTCGGCAGCTTCAAGTATGCGGACTCCAACAAGGACTGGGCCGCCCAGTTCGCCACCGAGCATTTCGGCTTCCTGGTCTCAGGTGGCAAGGTCGGCACCGAAGAGGCTGCCGTCTTGCTGGCCACCGTGGTGGTGATGCTGGCAACCTTGACGCAGGCCCTGATCCTGAAGCTGCGCGGCAAGAAGATCGACCTGATGCTGTGGATCAGCTTAGGCCTGGTCGTCACCTTGGGCGGCGCCACCATCTGGTTCCACAACGCCACCTTCATC
>JADMJQ010000303.1:5609-6847 GCA_018780415.1 Roseateles sp.
ATTGAAGCCCACCGGCCTGTACTGGGCGATGGCCTTGGTGTTCTGGGCTAGCCAAGCCTTCTGGGGCAAGAACCTGATCAAGGCCATGCTGGGCGCCGAGTTGCAGTTGCCCGACTTCGTGTGGAAGACCTTGAACCGCGCCTGGGTCTTGTTCTTTGCGGCTTTAGGCGTACTCAATATCTATGTGGCCTATAACTTTTCGACCTCGGCCTGGGCCAATTTCAAGGCTTTTGGCACCACCGGCCTGATCCTGGTGTTCACCTTGGCGCAGGGGATTTATATGAGCCGCTATCTGCCCGAGGCCAAGCCCGAGGAAGAAGAAGGAGGCAAGCAACCATGAACCCAACACCCAAGGCCAGCCTGGCCGAAATGGAAGCGCGGCTGCGCGCCGGCCTGAGCCCCAGCGTGCTGCGCCTGCAAGACGACAGCCACCAGCATGCCGGCCACGCCGGTGCCAAGGAAGGCGGCCATTACAGCCTGACCATCGTCAGCGCCGGCTTTGCGGGCCTGAGTCGGGTGGCCCGCCACCGGCTCGTATATCATTGCCTCGCAGAGCTGATGCAGCAAGGCATCCATGCGCTGGCGATCGATGCCCGCGCCCCCGATGAAGCCTGAATCAAGCTGCCCGTATGAACCAAGATGCGCCCTTACCGGCGCAATTTTTTTATTTAGCCTCAACGATCATCGCCTCATGAAGAAAAATTTGTTTGCCGCTGTGGCACTGTCCGCCGCCTTGTTGCCGCTGGCAGCCAGCGCACAAAATATCGCCGTCGTGAACGGCAAGCCGGTGCCCAAGGCGCGGGCCGAGTTGTTGCTGGTGCAGGTCACCAAGAGCGGCCAGCAGCAACGCACGCCCGAGCTGGAAACGCAAGTCAAGGACGAAGTCGTGCTGCGCGAGATCTTCATCCAGGAAGCCGAAAAGCGCGGCGTGCCGGCCAGCGCCGACTACAAGGCGCAAATGGATCTGGCTCGCCAGAGCATCCTGATCCGCGAGCTGTTCGCCGACTACGCCAAGAAGAACCCGGTCACCGATGCCGAAGCGCAGGCCGAGTACGACAAGTTCAAGGCCCAGAACAGCGGCAAGGAATACCGCGCCCGCCACATCCTGGTGGAAAAGGAAGACGAGGCCAAGGCCATCATCGCCAGCCTCAAGAAGGGTGGCAAATTTGAAGAGATCGCGAAGAAGCAGTCCAAGGACCCGGGCTCCGGCGCCAACGGCGGCGACCTCGACTGGGCCG
>JADMJQ010000076.1:0-40440 GCA_018780415.1 Roseateles sp.
ACCAGGTCGACGCCAAGAGCGGCACGGTGCGTGTGCGCGCGGTGTTCGACAACAAGGACGGCAGCCTGATGCCGGGCCAGTTCGCCAAGCTGCGCATGGGCCAGTCGAGCAAGACTTCAGCCCTGCTGATCAATGAGCGGGCCGTCGGCACCGACCAGAGCAAGCGTTTTGTGATCGTCGTCGGCGCGGACAACAAGGCCGAGTACCGCGAGGTCAAGCTGGGTGCGGCCGTCAACGGCCTGCGCATCGTCACCGAGGGTCTTAGCCCCAAGGAGACCATCGTCGTCAACGGCCTGCAGCGCGTGCGGCCGGGTTCCCTGCTGGCACCGACGCTGGTCACGATGGATGCCAAGGCGGAGATTCAAGCGAACGTCAAGAAAACAGCCAAGACCGTTGAAAAGAGCTAAGCAATGAATTTGTCTAAATTTTTCATCGACCGGCCGATCTTTGCCGGCGTGATCTCGGTGCTGATGGTGCTGGCCGGCCTGATCGCCGTGCGCATCCTGCCGATTTCCGAGTATCCCGAGGTGGTGCCGCCGTCGGTCGTTGTGCGCGCCCAGTATCCCGGCGCCAACCCCAAGGTGATCGCCGAGACGGTGGCCACGCCGCTGGAGGAGGCGCTCAACGGCGTCGAAGGCATGCTCTATATGGGCAGCCAGGCGACCACCGACGGTCTAATGACTCTCACCGTTACGTTCAAGCTCGGCACTGACCCCGACAAGGCGCAACAACTGGTGCAGAACCGCGTCTCGCAGGCCGAGCCGCGCCTGCCCGAGGAGGTCCGGCGCCTGGGCGTGACGACGATCAAGAGCTCGCCCGACCTGACCATGGTGGTGCACTTGTTGTCGCCATCTGGCCGCTACGACATGACCTATCTGCGCAACTACGCGCTCTTGAACGTCAAGGACAGGCTGGCGCGCCTGCAAGGCGTCGGTGACGTGCAGATGTTCGGTTCGGGCGATTACGCGATGCGCGTCTGGCTGGACCCGCAAAAGGTCGCGCAACACGGCTTGTCGGCCGGCGATGTGGTGGCCGCCATCCGCAGCCAGAACATCCAGGCCGCGGCCGGCGTGGTCGGCGCCTCGCCCGGCTTGGCGGGGGTGGACACGCAGCTGTCCATCAACGCCCAGGGTCGTTTGCAGAACGAAGAAGAGTTTGGCGACATCATCGTCAAGACCGAGAACGGCGCGGTGACGCACTTGCGCGACCTCGGCCGCATCGAGCTGGGTGCGTCCGGCTATGCCTTGCGCTCGCTCTTGGACAACAAGGACGCCGTGGCCGTGCCGATCTTTGCCGCACCGGGCTCGAATGCGATCCAGATCTCCGACCAGGTGCGCGCCACCATGGCCGAGCTGCAGAAGTCCATGCCCGAGGGCGTTGAATACAGCATCGTCTATGACCCGACCCAGTTCGTGCGCGCCTCGATCGAGTCGGTGGTGCATACGCTGCTGGAAGCGGTGGCCCTGGTCGTGCTGGTGGTGATTCTGTTCCTGCAGACCTGGCGTGCGTCCATCATCCCCTTGCTGGCGGTGCCGGTGTCGGTGGTGGGCACCTTTGCGGTGATGCATCTGTTCGGTTTTTCTATCAATGCCCTGAGCCTGTTCGGCTTGGTGCTGGCGATCGGCATCGTCGTCGATGACGCGATCGTGGTGGTCGAGAACGTTGAACGCAATATCGAAGCCGGCTTGAGCCCGCGTGATGCCACCTACCGCGCGATGCGCGAAGTGTCGGGCCCCATCATCGCGATAGCCCTGGTGTTGGTGGCGGTGTTCGTGCCGCTGGCCTTCATCAGCGGTCTAACAGGACAGTTCTACCGCCAGTTTGCGCTGACGATTGCAATCTCGACGGTGATCTCGGCGATCAACTCGCTGACCCTGTCGCCAGCGCTTGCCGCGCTGCTGTTGAAGAGCCACGATGCGCCCAAGGACGCGCTGACCCGCGGCATGGACAAGGTCTTCGGCCGCTTCTTCAAGGCTTTTAACCGTTTCTTCAAGCGTGGCTCCGAGGCCTATGGCAATGGCGTGCAACGCGCGATTGCCCGCAAGGCGGTGATGCTGGCGCTTTACGGCGGCCTGGTGTTGCTGACGGTGGGCCTGTTCAAGGTCGTGCCCGGCGGCTTTGTGCCGGCGCAGGACAAGCAGTACCTGATCGGCTTCGCCCAGCTGCCCGATGGCGCGACGCTGGACCGCACCGAGGACGTGATCCGCCGCATGAGCGATATCACGCTGAAAACGCCCGGCGTCGAGCACGCGATCGCTTTCCCCGGTCTGTCGATCAACGGCTTCACCAACAGCTCCAACTCCGGCATCGTCTTCGTGGCCTTGAAGCCCTTCGAGGAGCGTAAGGCCAAGGGCCTGTCGGCCGGCGAGATCGCGGGCAGCATGAACGCGCAGTTCGGCGCCATCCAGGAGGCTTTTGTCGTGATGTTCCCGCCGCCACCGGTGCAGGGCCTGGGCACGACCGGCGGCTTCAAGCTGCAGCTGGAAGATCGCGGCGGCCTCGGCTACGAGGCGCTTGACCAGGCCACCAAGGCCTTCATGGCCAAGGCCTATCAGGCGCCCGAGCTGGCCGGCATGTTCACCAGCTTCCAGGTCAATGTGCCCCAGCTCTATGCCGACATCGACCGCACCAAGGCGCGCCAACTGGGCGTGGCGGTGACCGATGTGTTTGACACCATGCAGATCTACTTGGGCAGCCTGTATGTGAACGACTTCAACAAGTTCGGCCGGACCTACTCGGTGCGCGTGCAAGCCGACGCCGCCTACCGTGCGCGGGCCGAGGATGTCGGTCAGCTGAAGGTGCGCTCCAGCTCGGGCGAGATGGTGCCGCTGTCCGCGCTGATGACCGTCGAGCATGCGGTCGGCCCCGAGCGGGCGATGCGTTACAACGGCTTCTTGTCGGCCGATATCAACGGCGGCCCCGCTCCTGGCTTCTCATCCGGCCAGGCGCAGGACGCGATCAAGCGCATCGCCGCCGAGACCTTGCCGCCCGGTATCGCCTATGAATGGACCGAGCTGACCTATCAGGAGATCCTCGCCGGCAATTCCGGGCTGTGGGTGTTCCCGCTGGCCTTGTTGTTGGTCTTCCTGGTGCTGGCCGCGCAGTACGAAAGCCTGACCCTGCCGCTGGCGATTCTGTTGATCGTGCCTATGGGCTTGATGGCGGCGATGACCGGCGTCTGGCTGACCAAGGGCGACAACAATGTCTTCACGCAAATCGGCTTGATGGTGCTGGTGGGGCTCAGCGCCAAGAACGCGATCCTGATCGTCGAGTTCGCCCGCGAGCTGGAGTTCGCCGGCCGCACGCCGCTGGCCGCCGCGATCGAAGCCGCCCGCCTGCGCCTGCGCCCCATCTTGATGACCTCGATGGCGTTTGTGATGGGCGTGCTGCCCCTTGTATTGGCCACGGGTGCGGGCGCCGAGATGCGCTCGGCCATGGGCATCGCGGTGTTCGCCGGGATGATTGGCGTGACGGCTTTTGGCCTGTTCCTGACGCCGGTGTTCTATGTGCTGGTGCGCAGAATAGCCGGCAACAAGCCGCTGAAGCTGCATGGCGAGGTGCCGCATCTGGATGAGGCTTTTGCTGGGGGCGCGTCGGCCAAGCCGGTCGTCGCTGCGCCGCGTCACGAGCATGAATGATTGAACTGAGTCTCAAATCATGAAAAAACATAATCTTTTGCCACTGCTCGCCGCCTTGGTGCTGGCCGGTTGCGCCAATCTGGCAACCATCGAGCCGCACCCGCTGCCGGTCGTGCCCGAGGCTTTCAAGACGGCCAGCGCCGCGCCGACCACGGCGGTCCAGACCGACTGGTGGACCAGCTTTGCCGACCCGGTGCTGAACGATCTGACCGAGCGCGCGCTGGCCCATAACACCAGCATCCAGGCGGCCGCCGCCAGGCTGGCGCAGGCACGCGCATTGCTGCGCAGCAGCGAGGCCGACCGCGCCTTGCAGGTTGGTGCCAGTGCCGGCGCAGGTCGCCAGGGCGGTGATGCGGCTCGGGCAGCGGGCACGTCCGGCACGCAGCTCACGGCTGGCGTCAATTTGTCCTACGAGATCGATGTGATGGGCCGCCTGAGCCAGGCAAGTCAGGCCGCCGCGCTCGACGCTCAGGCGCGCGAAGCGCTGCTGCAAAGCGCGCGCCTGCTGGTGCAGGCCGATGTGGCGCAAAGCTACTTCGCGCTGCGCGCGCTGGACGCCGAGCGTGCGCTGATGCGCGACACGGTCGCGGCCTATAACGACACTCTCAAGCTGACCGAGAAGCGCCATGCCGCCGGTGATGTGGCCGAGCTGGACGTGGCGCGCATGCGCACCGAGGTGGCGGCCACCCAGGCGCAGGCGATCGCGCTGGATAGGCGCCGCCAGGAGCTGGAGCATGCGCTGGCGCTGCTGGCCGGTGAGCTACCCAGCAGCTTGACTGTAAAAGACAGCGCGGCCGAGGGCGTCTGGTCCGAGCTTCTGCCCATCATCCCGGCCGGCGTGCCGAGCTCGGTGCTGGCGCGCCGCCCCGATGTGGCCGCCGCCGAAAGCGCGGTCAAGGCGGCGCAAGCCCGGCTCGGTGTGGCGCAAAAGGCCTGGCTGCCGACGCTGGCGCTGACCGCCTCGGCCGGCGGCGCGTCGCCGGAATTGTCTGATCTGTTCAAGACCTCGGCCGGGCTCTGGGGCATCAATGCCTTGCTGAACCTGCCGCTGTTCGACGGCGGTCGCCGCGAGGCCGGCGTGCAGGGCGCGGCGGCGCAATGGGATGCGGCCGCAGCCAGCTATCGCGAGCAGGTGCTGATCGCTTTCCGCGATGTCGAGGATCAGCTGTCCGCGCTGCAATACCTGGCCGCGCAAAGCCAGGTGCAAGCGCTGGCCGTGCAATCCGCGACGCGCGCCATGCAACTGTCCGACTCACGCTACCGCAACGGCCTGGTCAACCAGCTCGAACTGCTGGACGCGCGCCGCAGCGAGCTGAGTCTGCGCCGCCAGGCCCTGCAAGTGCGGGCGGCGCAATACCAGTCGACGGTGGGTTTGATCAAGGCGCTAGGGGGTGGTTGGGGTCAAGTCAGCAAGACCTGACCCCGTATGAACTTCACTTGCTGCGCTGACGCCTCGCCAAGCACAGCACGCCCGCCAATCCTGCCAGCATCAAGGCATAGGTTTGTGGCTCGGGCACGGCCGACAGCGCGGCCACGGCGGCCACACCCAGGTCCGGCTGGTCGGTGAAGAAGCCGTCCATGCCGAGGTCCACAAAGGCCTTTATCTGGCCGGCCATGTCGCCATAAGCGGCCGGGTCGAGGCCGTTGTCGAACTCGATCGGCAGGAAGGCGTTCTCGGCCCGGAAGGTCCAGCCATGCACGGTCAGGCCGCGCTGGTGCGCGTCGGCGATCAGCTGGGTAGGGGTGCCCAGCTTGCCGCCGACCAGCGAGATCATCAGGTTGGTGTTCGATCCGACGCCATCGGCGTAGGTCATGATGGTGTCCAGCCCGGCGGCCGAGGCCAGCTCGGCGTAGCTGCGGCTGTCATCGAAAGGCTTGCCGCTGCCATTCAGCAGCTGCGCGATCTTGATGTCGGTCTTGCCGTTCAGATAGACCAGGTTCTGGACTTCGAAGGACTGGATGAACACCGGCGCGTTGTGATCATTGCCATAGTTGGCATGCAGCGTGGCGACCAGCTTGTCCTCCATCCTTTGCAGGCCGTTGGCATCGCTGAAGTTCTTGAAATAGCTCGGGTGCTTGGTTTCGGGGTAGATGCCGATGACGCGGCCGGTCTCCAGCGACTTGGCCTTGGCCAGATTGATCACCTCTTGCAGCGTCGGGATCACATACTGGTTGTTATGGGCGTTATTGCCCAGGCGCAGATCGCGCAGGCGCTCTTGGGCGCGGATGTCGCTGCGGATCTCGGCGGCGGTGAAGTCCTCGGCGAACCAGCCGGCGGTCTTCACCCCGTCCACCGTTTTGACGGTCAGCCGGTCGGCGTACTTGGCCAACTGCCAGACATTGGTGCTGCTGTCGGTGCGGTTCAGAACCGGTGCGCCGTTCACCATCTTGATGGTGCCATTGGCGTTCAAATCGACCCGCGCCAGCATCGGTTCGTGGCGTGCGATCAACTCGCCGTCCTTGGTCATCACCAGATCGGGCTCGATATAGTTGGCGCCTTGAGAGATCGCCAGGCTGTAGGCTTCGAGCGTGTGCTCGGGGCGATAGCCGGAGGCGCCGCGATGGCCGATGACGATGGGCGCGTCGCCGCTGAGGGTGTTCCAGACCTTGGCCGGCAGTGGGCTGATGTTGTTGGCCGGGAAAGCTTGGGCGGAGGTGGCAGCGGCGGCGACCAGCGCGCACAGCGCGGCGGAAATGGCGTGCATTTTCATGTGGGTTCCTGTTGGAAATTGAGGGATAGATCAGCATCGCCCACCCATATGACAAGCAAATGAAGCGGCAGCATCCATTCGGATGCTGCCGCGCTGCGCTTACTTGGCAGCGAACTTCGCGTAGTACTCAGCGATCGCCGGTGTGCTCTCCATCCGACGCAAATGGGCGTTCAGCGCCGGCGCCACTTGTTCGACCAGATCACGCGGCACATGGTCGAGGCGGCCCGAGTTGAGGCCGCGAATGTCGACAAACACCTTCAGGTCGGCCACGGTCAAACGGTTGTCGGCAAAAAACTCGCCGCCGTGGGCCAAGAGCTGCTTTTGCAGCCAGCGTAAATAGACCGGCATCGAACCATTGACCAGCGCCAGACGGGCTTGTTTCTGCTCCTCGCCCGACATCCGAAAGGTCGGACCCAGCTTGACCGAGGCTTCCTCGACAACGTACATCACCTCATCGCAGAGCAGCGCCTGGAACGGGTCGCTCGGGTACAGATCGGCCAGCTTGCCGGCGTAGCGAATGATGGCGTCGCACTGAGTGACCTGCACGCCATCGACATGCAGCGTTGGCACCTGGCCCAAGGGCGTTGTTTTGCGGACTTCCTCGAACTCGGGGAAGCCAAAGCGATGATCTTCAAAGGCGATGCCGCCGATGTGAAAAGCCAGGCGCGCGGGTTCGGCGCGGCCACCGTGAAAGTCGAAATAGGTCAGTTTGAGTTGGCTCATGATGGGTTCCAGAAGTGCGATGAAGGCGACGCGGCAGATCGTAAGTCAAGCGGAAAAACTCAGTTACGCTGTGCCGCAATGTCCTTCTGAATCCGCTCAAATGCACCCCTTCAAAAAACTACTCGCCTACGCCCAGGGCCACCGGCGCGATATCCGCCTGGCCACGCTGTATTCCATCCTCAACAAGTTTTTCGACATCCTGCCCGAGGTGCTGATCGGCGCCGCCGTGGACGTGGTGGTGCGCGGCGAGCAGAGCTTTTTGGCCAAAAACATCTTGGTCAACTTCGGCATCACCGACACCTGGCAGCAGCTCTTGTTCCTGGGTGCGCTGAACATCGCAGTTTGGATCGGCGAGTCGGGCTTTGAGTACCTGCTGGAGCTGAAATGGCGCGGTCTGGCGCAGAACATCCAGCATGAGTTGCGCCTGGATACCTATGGCCATGTGCAAAAGCTGGAGCTGAGTTACTTCGAAAATCAGCGCACCGGTGCCTTGATGTCGGTCTTGAACGACGACATCAACCAGCTCGAGCGCTTCTTGAACGGCGGCGCCAACCAGATCATCCAGGTGGTCTGCTCGTCCATCATGGTCAGCGCGGTGTTCTTTGCCTTGCAGCCGGGCCTGGCGGTGGTGGCGCTGCTGCCGGTGCCGCTGATTTTGTTCGGCACGTTTTGGTTTCAGAAGCGGCTGGCGCCACGCTATGCGGTGGTGCGCGAGGCGGCAGGCGATGTCTCGGCCCGCTTGAATAACAACTTACTCGGCCTGGCCACCATCAAGGCCTTCGCGACCGAGACCCTGGAGGCCGCCCATATCGCCCAGGCCAGCGATGCCTACCGTGTCTCCAATGCGGCAGCCATACGTCTCAGCTCGGCCATCACGCCGGTCATCCGCATGGGCATCCTGGCCGGCTTCACCGCCACCTTGCTGTACGGCGGCTGGCTGACGATTCACGGCGAGCTGGCCGTCGGCGCCTACTCGGTGCTGGTGTTTCTGACCCAGCGACTGCTGTGGCCGATGACGCGGCTGGCCGAGGTGGCCGATATGTACCAGCGTTCGATGGCCGCCGCCCAGCGGGCACTGGGCCTGCTGGCCACGCCGATCAAGATTGCCTACGAGGGCGAGCATTTCCCGGTCGAGCAGGCGCGTGGCGCCTTGAGCTTCGAGGGCGTAGGTTTTGCCTATGCCGAGCAGCCGACCTTGCAAGACCTGAACCTCGATGTGCCCGCCGGCCAGACGGTGGCCTTTGTCGGCAGCACCGGGTCGGGCAAGTCCACCCTGGTCAAGCTGCTCTTGCGCTTCTACGAGCCACAGCGGGGCCGCATCTTGTTTGATGGCCGGCCCATCGCCGAGCTGAATCTGCAGGACTTGAGGCGTGCGATCGGCTATGTCGCGCAGGACAGTTTCCTGACCGATGGCACGGTCGCCGAGAACATTGCCTACGGCATGGCCGAGGCGAGTGATGCGCAGATCCATGAGGCGGCGCGCTTGTCCGAGAGCCTGGAGTTCATCGAGCGCCTGCCCTTGGGCTTTGCCACCCGCATCGGCGAGCGCGGCCAAAAGCTCAGCGGCGGCCAGCGTCAGCGCCTGGCCTTGGCACGCGCGATTCTGAAGAACCCGCCGCTGTTGATCCTTGACGAGGCGACCAGTGCGGTCGACAACGAAACCGAGGCGGCCATTCAGCGCTCGCTGAACATCGTCAGCCAGGGCCGCACGACGCTGGTGATCGCGCACCGCTTGTCGACCGTGCGGCAGGCCCATTGCATCCATTTGCTGGAGCGAGGCCGCATTGTCGAGAGTGGCACGCATGATGAGTTAGTTGCGCGGGGTGGGGCGTATGCGGTCTTATGGCGGTTGCAGACGGGGGAGGTGGGGTGATTTGAGCTCAACATTTGCAGGCAGTGTCCGCAGACTCTGAAAACTCGAAATGCAACAAAGAGGCACAGAGACACAGAGAGTTGCGTCGAACTCGATGAATTTCTCCGTGCCTCTGTGCTTGCATTTGCTCTCACGCGGCTGAGCTTTCTTGCTGATCAAGTTTGAGCCGGCTGCCGCAGCCTTTGGGCATGCGATTCAAGCCCCGAGCCAGTCGGGTTGGTCAGGCTTCAAGCGTCCGCGCGACAATCTCGCCCAGGGAGTAGGTGTTTGTCCAAACCCCCAAGCACTTCTCGACGACAAACACCTTCGTCATTGCCTTGGCCGTCATTGGCAGACGCTGAGGCCACATTGGCCTAGGCATCTTTTCAATCGCTCTTCACCGTCAAGTTTTCTCGACCATCAACCCATGACCTCCACTCCCGACGCCCGCCCCCCTGCCGAGCTGCAAATTCAGGTGCATCCCGATCTGGCGCCCGAGCTGGACCTGCAACTGCTGCGTGAACAAGTTGCGGCCATAGTCAAGGCCGAGCCGTCCGTCATTCGCTCCAAGACCGACGAGGGTGAGGACGAGGGCCGGTACCTGAACTTCGCGTTCAAGACATCCGACCGGGCGCGGCTGTGGCGCACCCTTGAGGCCCAGCTGTACGGCCATCCCCAGCTGGGCGCGCTGCTGCGCCAGTCATCGATGGCGCTTTGCACGGGCGACGACGATTGGGACGACTATCTGGTCCTGTGGCATTTCAATCCAGACATTGAACCGGATGGCGTCGACGAGCCTTGAGCGTTGCCCGGGCCAAGCCTCAGACCAAGCCCCGCGTCTGCGCCATCAGCCTCGTCAGACCCAGCATCGCATCGGTATAGGGCGTCGCCAGCCCGATATGCTGACCAATCTCCCGCACCGAGCCGACCAAGGCATTCAGCTCCAGCGGCCGGCCGGCCTCCACATCCTGCAGCATCGAGGTCTTGAAAGCGCCGAGCTTGCGCGTGACGGCGTGGCGCTCCTGCGGCGTTTGGTCCACCGCGCAGCCAATGCGCTCACCGATGGCACTCGCCTCCAGCATCACGGCCGTGACAAAGCCGCGCACCAGCTCGTCGTCGAGGATCCGGTCGCAGGTGGCACCGGTCAACGCCGAGATCGGGTTCATGGTCATATTGCCCCAGAGCTTGTACCAAATGTCTTTTTGAATGCGCTCGGACACGGTCGCATTGAAGCCGGCCCGGCCCAGCAGCGCGGCCAGCTCGGTGATGTGGGCAGGCCGCCCACCGGCCGGGTCGCCCAGGATCAGGCCCATGCCCATCACATGCTTGACCAGACCAGGCTCGGGGCTTGAGCAGCTCGCATGCACGACGCTGCCGATCACGCGCTCGGCCGGAATCGCCGCCGCGATCACGCCGCCCGGGTCGACCGACTGCAACTGCAGCCCTTGGGCAGGGCCTTGCAAGCCATTGAAGAACCACCAGGGCACGCCGTTCATCGCCACCAAGACGCGGGTCTGCGGGCCCAGCAAGGCCTTGACGGCCGGCGCCACCCCGGCCAGCGCCGGGCCTTTGACGGCAATAACGAGTAAATCAGGCTGACCGATATTGACGAGATCGGCGACGGCGTCGCTGGCCCGAATCGGCACGCTGATGCGCTCGCCGCCGATGCCGTCCATGCGCAAGCCATGCTGGCGCAGAGCGGCCAGCGTGGCGCCGCGCGCCAAGGCGCTGAGCTGAACCTCGGACCCGAGCCGATGGCCCAGATGAGCGGCGAACCAGCCGCCGATGGCGCCGGCGCCGACGATACAAATTTTCATGAACGCTAAGCCTATGCTGAGAGCACTCAGGCAGTCTCGCACGAAGCTTGCGTTGCCCGTTTGATGGCCGTGCGGCCATTGACCCGCCGCCAGCGCTGTTCCAGCACCGTGATGGACACGATGTAGAGGCTCACGATGATGGCCGGGATGACGACAAAAACCTGGTCCGGAAACAAGTACCAGGCCGCCACGATCGCCAAAGTACGGGCGATGGCGTGGAAAGCGCCGATCCAATGCTGGATGACCCAACCGAAGGGCAACCACATCAGGCCGGTCAAGATACCGATGCTCAATGGCGCCGAGCGATAGTCTTGCGCGGCCCAGGGCAGCGCGATGGCAAATACCAGCAAGCTCATCAAGACGGTCGAGATGAAGAGCTTGTCAAACTCGCTCTTGGGCTTGTTCTTGGCCAATAGATGCTCGCCGGTGAAGCGTGAAATAAAGACCCCCAAGTAGAAGATGGAGCCCGCGCCAAAGTAAAGCGTCATCGCGGCTTGATAGGGCGTGCCCAGCCAGCCGACCACGCCGATCAGGCTCCAGGCCATCATGCCGGCCAGCGGCATGGCGAGGAAGCGGCGGCGGCCGTACTCTTCGCGCTGCTGTTCGAGTGAGGGCGGGGCGGTGGCGGCTTGGGGCTGGTTCATGCTGATGCTCCGTGGTGGGGGTCCGATGAAGCGCATCTTGCGACGCCGCCCGCCGCGCGCGCCGAGTGCTTGCGACGCCTGCACCGCAACGCCGACGAATCGCCAGGCCAGCGGCTGAATTGCGGGCGAGGCCGGCGGGCCGGCCTCAAAAGCTGGTCTTGGTCTTGACCAGAAACTGCACTTTCTTGATGTCGGCGGTCGCATTCAGCGGGAAGGCAAGGTCCAGATGCAGCACATTGCTGAAGGCCGCGCGGGCGCTGACGATGCGGGCACCGAAGCCGATATCGGCCAGCCAGCCCGGATTGACGCTGTTGGTGTTGACGCCGCCCCAGGCGCGGCCAACGTCGACAAAGGCCGCGCCACCGAGGCGAAACAGCCGCCAGATATAGAGATCCGTGTAGAAGCGCTCCTCGACGGTGAACAGCGCGCTGCGGCTGCCGCTTTGGTAGCGCAGCGGGTAGCCGCGCAGACCGTTGTCGCCGCCCAGCAGCAAGGCGTCGACCGGCTCTGGGTTGGTCTGCAGCGCGCCCGTCGCCGCCGCATAGAAGAGCCAGCGCGGCGACTGTTGCAGGTAGTACTGCACCTGCGCGCCGAGCTGCTGGCGCCGCACGCGCCCGTCCACATACTGGCCCGACAGCGTGGCCGAGGCGATCAAGGTCTGCCTGGCCGCAGGCTCGAAGCCGCGGCTGACGGACGCCGCATAGACCAAGCCCTGCAAGCTAGAGCCCAGCCCCGTCGAGGCGTAGCCCAGTTGAACGCTGGAGACCAGCCCCAAGGCGAAGTACTCCGGGCGGCCGATCAGATTTCGATTCAGTACGCGGTCAAAGCGGTCTTCAATCAAGCTGTAGCGAACGAACGGCGTCACCAGCTTTTCATCGCGCGGGAACAGGGCGGGTGCCGGGGCCGTCAATCCTTCTGCCTGCGCATAGCGGTCATCGCGCAAGTTCAGGCCCAGCACAAAGCGCTGCACCCAAGCTTGCTGTAGGCCGTCTGACCAGCCCGCGAACACTTCGGCCAGGTCTTGCTGGTGCCGGTACTGGCTGCTGATCTCGCCGGCGTTGTAGAAGGCGTCGATGCGCTCGTCCTTGGAGGCCGAGACGCCGGCCGCCCAGCGGGTGTCCAGCGCATAGAAGGGTCTGGCAATCGAGACGGCTTGGCGGCGGCCGTCGCTGTTCGACGCCAGGCTCAGCGCGACCGAGGTCCAACCGCCCAATAGATGTTCGCCGAAGAACTGCAGCTCATTGCTGCTGCGATCCACCGTGCGCGAATGGCCCAAGGAGATGGCGGTGCCAGTGCCCAGCAGGTTGTATTCATGCAGGCGGATGCCGCCGGAATTGCTGCCGCCCGAGCGGCCGAGGCTGAAGCCGGGGTCCAGCGACCAGGTGTCGCGCGTCAGTACTTCGATATCGACCACGCCGTCGTGAACGGCGGCCGGCCGCAGCTCCACATCGTAGAGATATCGCTTGCTGCGCAAGAGGCGCTCGGTCTCCTCAATCAGGCGCAGCGAAACCGGCTCACCTGGCTTGAACAACAAGGAGCGCCGGATGACATCGGGCCGGGTCTGCATGTGCAGCGCATTGGCCCAGCGGAACAGCAGCTTGTCCTCATGCGGGTCGGCGGTGTCAAAGATGTCCTGGGCGAGCACGCGGATCTCACCGATGGTGGCGCCGGCGGCCTCCAGTTCGGCAAAGCTGGGCAGCGGGACCGGCGCCAGCGCTTGGCTGTGTGCGATGCCGTGCAGGCTGGCCGTCAGCAGGCAGCAGCAAACATAGGCGGCAAGCTTGTGCAGCTGCCGATTTGATTGCTTGCCCATCAACCGGCGGCCGCTAAGCGTTGATGCGCCGCGGCATCTGCAGGCTGAAGCTGCAACCTTGGCCCAGGGTGCTGCTGGCGCGCAACTGGCCGTGCAGCAGATCGGTGGCCAGATTGCGCGCGATATGCAGGCCCAGGCCCAAACTGCTGCCGTTCAGATTGCTATTGAAGGGGTCAAAAATCCGCTCCAGCTGCGAGGCCGCCAGGCCGGGGCCCTGGTCGCGCACCAGCAGGTGCAGCTCATCGTCCAGCAGGGTCAGGCGCAACCATACGCCGGCCTCCGGCGCAGGGCGGTCTTGCAAACCTTGCGCTGGGCTAGGCTGGCCATGTTGATAGGCATTCGCCAGCAGCTGCTTAAGCACCTGGGCGAACACTTGCGGAAAGCCGAAACAGGGCGCCTGCTCGGGCAGTTCAAGGCGCAAAGGCAGGTCGGTAGCGCCGAGGCTGACGGCGATCACATGCGCCACCTGCCGCGTGGTCGCGGCGGCATCAAAGTCGCGTGCGGCCTCGGCATGCTCCAGCGTGGACACCTGCTTGAACACCTGCATCAAGTCGCTGGCCTGGGTCAAGGCATGGTCGGCCAGCGCCGAGGCGTCGCGGCAAAGGCCGACAAAGTCACCCAGCTCCTGGCGCTTCATGGGTGCGCCGAGCTTTGCGGCGAATGCGCCGACGCCATCCGTCAAACTGCTGACCGCCATGCGGGCATTGCCCAAGGGCGTGTTGAGCCTGTGTGCGACGCCGGCCACCAGGCGCGCCAAGGCGGCCATGCGCTCATGCTGGGCCAGCGCGAGGCCGGCGACTTGCAACTGCTCGGTGCGCTCGATCACCCGCAGCTCAAGTTGGTCATGCGCTTGTTGCAGGGCAGCCTCGGCGCGTTCGCGCCGCTGTACCTGGGCGCGCAGCTCAGCGACCGTTTCGCCCAGCGCTTGATTGCGCTGCGCCAGCTCGCGGGTCAACTCGTCGCCATGTTGGCGCAACACGCGGTTCTCGCCGCCGAGCTCGGCTGCGCGCACCATTTCTTCAAAACCCTTGGCCGACAACTCCTGCTGCTGGCTGGTTTGGGCCTGATGCAAGCGTGCCAATTCGCGCACCGCGTCTTGCAACTCGGCCTGACCCCAGGACGGGTCCGGATGCATCAGCAACAGTTCCTGAATCTTGATCAAAGCCGGCAAGCAGGCCGACCGGTGCGCCTGCGCTGCCTCGCGGCCGGCCACCAGGGCCGCCAGCCCGCTCTGCAGCTGGCCGCGCCCGAACTGCACCAAGCCCTCGCACAAAGCCAGCCAGGCCCAGTGCACGGGCAGGAAATTGAGGGCCTCGCGCGGGCCTTCAATCAAGCGCTGCAACTCGGCCAGATGCTGTTCGGCGCTGGCCTGGTCGCCCAGCTTGGCGCAACCGATCGTCAAGTTGATCAAGCTGGCGGCCTGCAAGGACGGAAACACCCCCCGGCTCAGGGCCAGGGCCTGATCATGGGCATGGACCGAACGAGCCCGGGTCTGCGGGTTGCCGCTTTCCTCGGCGTCGAAATACGCCGCCGTGCCGAGCAGGCTCCACATCGAAATCTGCGTTTGAATGGGCACCGAGGGCCGATGGGCCAGCCAGGTTTGGGCGTAGGCCATGCCGTCCTTGAACATGCCGGCACCGACAAACATCCGGCCCTGTACCTCCACCGCCCGCATCAGCGTCGCCCTCAGGTCGTGGCGCACGCACAGCTCAAGCGCGGCCACCACCTCCTCCATCGCCGACACATGCAGGCAGCGGGCAAATTTGGTGGTGGCCTGGACCAGATGCACGTCCACGCGCGCACGCGGCTCGCCCAGCTCGCAAGCCTGCAGCTCCAAGGCCCGCAGCTCGGCCAGGGCGTCCAGCTGGGGGCGCACGCCGCGCCGCAGGTCGGCCTGCAGCGCCAGCAGGCGCAGCTGCAACAAGGCCCCGGGCAGGTCGGCGGCCTGCGCCAACAGGCTTTGGATTTGCTCATAGACCGCGTCGATCTGGCCTTTCAATAGGCACTCGCGCACCTGCTCGATCCGCACCGCCATGGCTTCGGCTTGGAGCGGTTCGTTGGTGATGTTGGTGGCGCTGGAGATGGCTGGGCCCATGGGCGCAAGGATAGCCGCTAAGCTTGCGCCTGTGCGCCAGGTCTGTGCGCCGACAACCCACCCATCCCGCCAATGAATCCCTCCGCAATCCCTGTGCTGAACCCTGTTGATGGGCACAACTTGGCCGCCGACCCAGCGCGCAACTTGCCCCTCGCCGGCCTGCGCGTGATCGAGTTCACCCATATGGTGATGGGCCCGACCTGCGGCATGGTGCTGGGCGACCTCGGCGCCGAGGTGATCAAGATTGAGCCGCTGGGCGGTGACAGCACGCGCCGCTTGCTGGGCTCGGGCGCCGGCTTCTTCCCGCTCTTCAATCGCAACAAGCTCAGCCTCAGCCTCGACGTCAAGCAGCCCCGCGGGCTGGAGATAGCTCTGAAGCTGCTGCACAGCGCCGATGTCTTCAGCGAGAACTTCAAGAGTGGCGCGATGGCCAAGCTGGGCCTGGGCTACGAGGCCTTGAGCCGGCTCAACCCGCGTTTGATCTATGTCTCGCACAAGGGTTTTCTGCCGGGGCCCTATGAGCACCGCACCGCGCTCGACGAGGTGGTGCAGATGATGGGCGGCCTGGCCTATATGACCGGTCGGCCGGGCGACCCGTTGCGCGCCGGCAGCAGCGTCAACGACATCATGGGCGGCATGTTCGGCGCCATCGGCGTGCTGGCCGCGCTGCAGCAGCGCTACAGCACAGGGCGCGGCCAGCAGGTGCAGGCCAGCTTGTTCGAGAACAATATCTTTCTGGTCGCCCAGCACATGATGCAGTTCGCCGTCACCGGCCAGCCCGCCGCGCCGATGCCCGAGCGCATCTCGCCCTGGGGCATTTACGACGTCTTCACGGTCGCCGGCGGTGAGCAGATCTTCCTGGCGGTGGTGGGTGACAGCCAATGGGCGGTGTTCTGCCAAGCCTTTGGCTTCGCCGAGCTACAGGCCGACGCGCGGCTGCTGACGAACAATTTGCGCGTGCAGGCGCGCGCCTGGTTGATTCCGGAGCTGCGCCGGCGCCTGGGCGAGCGCCCGGCGGCCGAGATCGCCGCGCTGTTCGAGGCCGGCGGCCTGCCGTTCGCGCCCATCACCAAGCCCGAGCAGTTGATGGACGACCCGCACCTGTTGGCAACCGGTGGACTGGCGGACATGACGCTGCCGGATGGCCGCGCGACGCGGGTGCCGCTGCTGCCGCTGAGCCTGGGCGGTGCGCGCCTGGGCCTGCGCCTGAACCCGCCGCGGCTGGGTGAACACAACCATCAATTGCTGCTGGGGCTGGGCTATGACGAGGGCGAAATTGCCGCTTTGTTGGCCGATGGCGTGATCGGTGCGGCCGAGGCCGAAAGCGCCGGCTGAGGCGCTGTTGGCGGCGCTTTTTCGGAGGTGCCGCCGGTTCAGCCGATAATCACGCACCCTCAAAGGGATTTTAATTTTTGCACCCACTGGATATCTGATGAACAAAAGTGAACTGATCGAAAGCATCGCCACCAAGACTGGCTCTACCCGCGTTGACGCAGCGGCCATGCTGGACGCCGCCCTGGGCTCGATCACCGAAGCGCTGACTGCCGGTGACTCGGTGGCCATCCTCGGCTTCGGCAACTTCAAGGTCAGCGAGCGCGCTGCCCGCACCGGCAAGAACCCAGCCACCGGCGAGGCGCTGGAAATTGCTGCCGCCACGGTGGCCAAGTTCACACCCGGCAAGGCCCTCAAGGATGCCGTGAACAGCAAGAAGTAAAACGCAAGTTTTGCGGGAAATAGGCGCCGTCCGCGTGACGAGCGCCTATTTTTTTGCCCGCATCAATTTTGCCGCGGGCCTTCTGAGCCCGGCAGCAGGGCCTTCGCCGCCTCGATGCGCAGGGCCATGGCCACACTTTCGTCGTTCATGACGCGCAGCAAGAAGCGCCTGGGGTCAAGGCTTGCTTCCTGTGTGGATGGGGTGGGCGCCGCAGCGCTCGGCGTAACGGCGTCGGCTATGCCGAGCTGTGCCATGGCCGCCCGCAAGGGGGTGCTTTTGATGCTTTCGAGCCGGCACAGCAGGTCCGCCTGCCCCTCGGCGCTGGGTGCTATGTCCAGCCAGGGCTCGGCGGCAAACACCGGCGCGAGGTCGGGGGCCACAAAGGCCGACCAATACTCGCTGTCGGCCCGGGTCTGGCGCGGCGGCAACATGGCCATGAACAGCGACTGCGGCGCCATCAGCCGCAGCCGCTGCGGCGCAACGTCCGCCAGATAGCGCCTCCGCAGCGCCTCGACAAAGGCGCCGGCCTGGGCCAGAGGCAGCGCCTCGGCAAATGAAAACCAGAGCTGATAGCCGTCCACCCCGTTGACGGCGATGGCCGGCGCGGGCAGGTCCAGGTCGGTCTGCACGCCGCGCCACAGCGCCGACAGGGCCGACCAGTCGGCCGGCCCGGCCAACTCCAGCACTGCCGCCCGCAGGCATCCGTCGGCATCGATCAGGCTGCTGGCGGCAGGCATGGCGGTGGCAGGTGCATAGAGGCGATGCAATTCGGCGGTCAGTCTGTTCATCGGCGATAAGAAATTGCGGCTGGTTGAGCAGGCGGACTCTACTCGACGCCGCCCAGTATCGGCCGCAGACGGCCGCCAGCCATTACCATCGCGGCACTTGTCCCACCGCTGGCAGACCTGAGCATGAGCAATTTCGCTTTCCTGAGCAACAACACCTTCATGAAGGTGGCCGCCCACCAGGCACTGCCCTTTGCCATTGCCGGCGTGGCCTGGGACGGCTGCGTCACCAACCGGCCCGGCGCCCGCTTCGGCCCGCGTGCGATCCGCCAGGCCAGCCATATGTTGTGCGACGGCACCCACCCGCTGTTTGACACCACGCCCGAGGGCCGGCTGACCGATCTGGGTGATCTGCTCTTGCCCAATACCAGCCTGGACGCGATGCGCGCGGCGATGCTGCCGCTGATCGCGCCGATGCTGGCTCAGCACCATATGGCCTGGCTGGGCGGTGACCACTCGATCACGCTGCCGCTGCTGCGCGCCTACAAAGCTCATTTCGGCCGGCCGCTGGCGGTGCTGCATTTCGACGCCCATTGCGATACCTGGACCGACCATTTCGGCGAACCCAGCGGGCATGGCACCTGGGTCTATGAGGCGATACAAGAGGGCCTGGTGCTGCCGGAATGCTTTGTGCAGTTCGGTATACGTTCGGCCGGCCAGCGAGAGGCGCGCGACTATGTGGCCGATCAAGGCGGCCTGATCTTCACGGCGCGGGCCTTGCGCGGGCTGGAGAGTGGGGCGCAGCTGGCCCCTGCCTTGCAGCAGGAACGCGAGCGGATGGCCGCGCATGGCCACCCGCCGCTCTATCTGAGCCTGGACATCGACTGCCTGGATCCGGCGTTTGCGCCCGGCACCGGCACGCCCGAGCCCGGCGGCATGACGAGCAACCAAGTCTTCAGCATCCTGGAGGAGTTGGTGCCCCAACTCAACTTCGTCGGCATGGACTGCGTGGAGGTGGCGCCGCCTTATGACCATGCGGAGCTGAGCAGCTATGCCGCCGCACAGTTCGTCTGGACCTATCTGTGCGGGCGGCTCAGCGCCAGCGCATTTGCCGCGCCGACCTGAGCGATCAAAGCCCCGGCAAGCCGGGCTTTGCTGTCTATTCTTGCCGCTGCGGCCTGCGGCGCTTCATGCAAAATGAGCCGGCTATGGCTTGACTTGGCCCGCTTCACTCCAAAGGACGCCTTGCATGAAGGTCGCACAGATCACCTTGCGTGAGCATGACGATATTGAACAGCGTTTGGCCGCTTGGGATGAGGGCTTGCCGGCGCCCGGTTTGATGCTGGTGTTCGGTGCCATCCCCTTGCTGCAGCGCGTTGCAGCGCCTCTGGCGGCACGCTTTGCGGCAACGCCGCGCATCGGCTGCTCCACGGCGGGCGAGATTTCTAACGACGGTGTCGGTGACGACAGCTGCGTGCTGACGGCGTTGCGCTTCGAGAGTGCAGATGGCCGCGCGCTGCAAGCCTCGACCCGCTTGGCCGCTATGGCCGACTCCGAAGCCGCCGGGCGCCGTTTGGCCGAGCAGCTGCCCTTGGCCGGGCTGCGCGCGGTGGTGGTGCTGGGTCAAGGTGTGGCCGTCAATGGCAGCGCCATGATTGCCGGTATGACGCAGGTCCTGGGGCACGGCGTCAGCATCACCGGCGGCCTGGCCGGCGATGCGGCCGCGTTCAAGGAGACCTGGGTGCTCAGTCAAAGCGGCGTCCACAGTGACCAGCTGGTTTGTGTTGGCCTGTACGGTGAGGCGTTGGTGTTTGCTCACGGCACGGTGGGCGGCTGGTCGCCGTTCGGGCCGGCGCGCCGCGTCACTCGCTGTGCGGGCAATGTGCTGTTTGAACTCGACGGCGAGCCGGCATTGGCGGTCTACAAACGCTACCTCGGTGACTATGCCCGCGACTTGCCGGCCTCGGGCCTGCTGTTTCCGTTTGCGATGCTGGGCCGCGACCACAACGAGATCGGTTTGATCCGCACCATCTTGGGCGTGGACGAAAGCGTCGGCAGCCTGACGCTGGCCGGCGACATCGACCCCGACGGCTATCTGAAGCTGATGCATGCCAGCACCGACGCGCTGGTCGGCGGCGCCGAAGCGGCCGCGCAAGCCGCTGTGGCGGCGGCCGAGCTGGCGGGGCGCGGCGGCGAGGACCAGGTCCTGGGCCTGGGCTTGAAACAGGCCCAGGTCCTGGGCCTGTTGGTCAGCTGCGTGGGCCGCAAGCTGGTGATGGGTGGACGAGCCGAGGAAGAAGTCGAGGCGGTGGCCGAGGTGTTCGGGCCAGCGGCCGTCATGGCTGGTTTCTATTCCAACGGCGAGATCAGCCCTTTCAGCGGCAAGCTCGAATGCAAGCTACACAATCAGACCATGACCATCACCTATCTCGGTGAACGCATTTAGGTCTTCGGCCCCTGCTCAGTTTGCCAGCCCCGATGCATAAGCTGCTTTCCCGCCAGATCAAACGCATGCTGGGCAGCGACGAGCGGCAGTTGCCGGCCGTGCTAGCCGAGCTGAACGAGTTGGCGCGGCGGCCGGATCTGTCGCCCGCGGCGGCCAAGTTGCTGGGCGGTTTGGGCGGCTTGCTGGAGCGCGTCGACGGTGCCTACGAGCAAAGCGACCGCGACCTCGACCTGAAGACCCGCAGCCTGGCGCTCAGCTCGGTCGAACTCAGCGGCACCTTTGATCGCATCCGCAAGGAGTTGGCCAGCCGCACCCGCGCGATCGAGTCACTGCGCGCCACGGCGCAGGGCTTGTTGCAGTCCAGCGGCGGCGCCTTGCCGGTCTTGCATGACGACAATGATCTGGAGGCGCTGTCACAGCTGATGTCGGAGCTGGTGCGCCAGCGCGAGGTCAGCCAGCAAAACCTGCGCAGCGCACTGGGCGAGTTGGCCGATCAGAAGTTCGCCCTTGACCAGCATGGCATCGTCAGCATCACCAATCTGGCCGGCGAGATCACCTACGTCAACGACAAGTTCTGCCAGATCAGCGGTTACCGTCGCGAAGAGATGTTAGGCCATAGTCACCGCCTCATCAATTCGGGCCAGCATCCGGATGCCTTCTTCGCCAATCTCTGGGCCACCATCGCCGCCGGGCGGGTCTGGCATGGCGATGTCTGCAACCGCGCCAAGGCCGGCCATTTGTATTGGGTGCAGGCCACCATCGTGCCGCTGAAGGGCAAGTCCGGCCAGCCCGAGCAGTACATCGCCATCCGCACCGAGATCACCGAGCGCAAGGCCATGGAGGCGGCCGTCAAGGCCGGCGAGGCACGGCTGCGCCACATCACCAACACGGTGCCCGGTGTGCTGTACCGCTGCCAGGTCAATTTGACGACCAGCCAGATCCAGTTCAGCTATGTCAGCGACCGCCTGAAGGAGATTCGCGGCCTGGAACCCGCGGCCTTGCTGGCCGATGGCCGCTTGGCGGCGGCGCAGATTGCGCCGGAGTTCCGCCAGCGTTGCATCCGCGGCGTGCTCAGCGCGGCCCGGGTGCGCGGACCCTGGCGCGACGATTACAAGATCATCCTGCCCGACGGCAGTCAGCGCTGGCTGCGCTCCGAGATTCGCCCCGAGCCCGACTTGGCCGCCGACGGCGCTGTCATCTACAGCGGCATCTGGCAAGACGTGACGCAGCTGAAGGAGGCCGGCGCGCGTCTGCGCGACATCACCGAGAGCATCCCGGTGGCGGTGTTTCAGGCCTATACCTCGCCGGCGGGTTGGCGCTCGATGCCATTTTGCAGCCCGGCGCTGAAGCGCATCTGCGGCATTGCGCCCGATGATCTGGTGAACGACGCGCAGCCCCTGGTGTCGCAGGTCGACCCGCGCGACGCGGTCGAACTGTTCGATGCCTTCGCCGCTTCGGCCCAGGGCCTGACGGCGCTGGCGATGGACTTTCGCCTGCGCCACAAGCACAGCGGCGCGCTGGTGTGGGTGCACGGCGAGGTGCAGCCCAAGCGCACGGCCGATGGCGGCATCATCTGGAATGGCTATCTGACCGACATCAGCGAAGCCAAGCTGGTCTCCGAGGAGCTGCGCCGCGCCAAAGAAGGCGCCGAGGCGGCCAACCGCGCCAAGAGCGACTTTCTGGCCAATATGAGCCACGAGATTCGCACCCCGATGAACGGCATCATTGGCATGACCGAGCTGGCGCTGGATGACGCCGTCGATGCCGAGCAGCGCGGGCATTTGCTGGTGGTCCGGGACTCCTCCGAGGCCTTGCTGCGCGTCATCAATGACATCCTCGACTTCTCCAAGATCGAGGCCGGCAAGCTGCAGATCGAGTCGATTGCCTTCGAGCTCGAAACCACCATCCGTGACACGCTCAAGCCGCTGGCCTTGCGTGCCAATGACAAGGGGCTGGAGCTGCTGTGCACCTTGGCGCCTGACCTGCCGCGCCAAGCCTTGCTGGGCGACCCGGGCCGGCTGCGGCAGATCTTGATCAATCTGCTCGGCAATGCGATCAAGTTCACCGAGCATGGCGAGGTGGCGCTGGAGCTCAGCCTGGCCGCCGGCACCGAAGATTCGCCCAGCGTGCTGTTCACCATCCGCGACACCGGTGTGGGCATCCCGGCGGAGAATCTGAATTCGATCTTCGATGCCTTTGCCCAGGAAGACAGCTCGATCACCCGCCGCTTCGGCGGCACCGGACTGGGGCTGACGATCTCGTCGCGCCTGGTCGAGGCGATGGGCGGCACGCTGTGGGTGGACAGCGAAGTCGGCCGCGGCAGCAGCTTTCACTTTGCCTTGCCCTATGCCCTTGCGCCGGAGCCTGCGCCCAAGACGGCCGCTGTGCCGGGCCCGGTGTGGGCGGCCACCGCGCCACGCTCATCTGCCGGACTTGAGGTGCTGCTGGTTGAAGACCATCCGGTCAATCAACAACTGGCGGTGGCCTTGCTGCAACGCGGCGGCCACCGGGTCACCTTGGCCGAGAACGGCCAGCAGGCCTTGGATTTGATGGGGCAGCGGCGCTTTGATCTGGTCTTGATGGACATGATGATGCCGGTGCTGGACGGGCTGGAGGCGACCCGGCGCTTTCGAGCCAGCGAGCCGGCGGACCGGCCGCGTACGCCGATCCTGGCGATGACCGCACGCGCCACCTCGGCCGACCGCGATCTCTGCCTGGCCGCCGGCATGGACGACTACCTGTCCAAGCCCTTCGACGTGAAGGCCTTTCAGCTGATGGTGCAGCGCTATGTGCCGAATGTCGACGAAGGGCCGAGCCTGCAGACACGCGACACCGTGCCAACGCCGGCCGCCGCGCTGGCCGACTTCGACTATGCGGCGGCGCTCGCCGCGGCCGACCAAGAGGTGATCAACATCATCAGCAGTATTTTTGTACGGCGTTGGCCGGGCGAGTTGGCCAAGCTCAACGCCGCCTTGCTGGAACCAGATTTGGAAACCCTGCTGCACGGCGGTCACGCCTTGAAGGGCACCTTGGGTATGTTCGGTGCCCGCGCGGCGGCCGATGTGGCCCGGCGGGTGGAAGAAGCGGCGGAACGCGGCAGCATGAGCGGCATGCGTGAGCTGATCGCCCAGCTCAGCGCCGAGGTGGCGCAGCTCTTGCTGGCCTTGGCAAGACACCCGATGAAACAGGACTGATATGAGTGAAAGTCAAGCCAAACGGCAGGTGCTGATCGTCGACGACAGCGAAATCAACCTGGCCTTGTTCGAGGCGCTGGTGCTCAAACTCGGCGGCGTCGAGGCCACCTGTTTTGCCTCGGCGACGGCGGGGCTGGCTTGGGCACAGCAGCAGACCCCCGACCTGATCATCGTCGACTACATGATGCCTGAGCTCGACGGTGTGCAGTTCATTGAACGGCTGCGCGCCACGCCGGGCAAGGACGGCGTGCCGATTCTGATGATCACGGCCAATGACCAAAAGCCGGTGCGTTACCGGGCGCTCAATGCCGGCGCTTCGGACTTTCTGACCAAGCCGATCGACAAGGTCGAGTTCCTGGCGCGCAGCAGCAATTTGCTGGCCATGGGCGAGATGCGGCGCAAGCTCGACGACCGCGCCGCCTGGCTGGCCGACGAGGTGCGCCTGGCCACGGCCAAGATCATCGAGCGCGAGCGCGAGACGGTGATCCGCCTGGCCAAGGCGGCCGAGTACCGCGACCCCGAAACCGGCGCGCATATTCTGCGCATGGCGCATTACTCGCGCCTGATCGCCAAGGGTCTGGGCTTGAGCGAGGCCGAGCAGGACTTGCTGCTGCAAGCCGCCCCGCTGCATGACATCGGCAAGGTCGGCATCAGTGACGCCATCCTGCTGAAACCGGGCCGCCTGACGGAAGCCGAGTTCGACCTGATGAAGCAACATGCGGCCTATGGCTACGAGATCCTCAAGGAAAGCAATTCCAGCATCTTGCAGGCCGGCGCATCGATCGCGCTGGGCCACCATGAGAAGTTTGACGGCAGCGGCTATCCGGCCGGTCTGAGCGGTCAGGCGATACCGGTGTTCTGCCGCATCGTGGCGGTGGCCGATGTGTTTGACGCGCTGACCTCGGCGCGGCCCTACAAGCCGGCCTGGTCGCTGGAGGCGGCGGCAACCCATATCCGCAGCCAATCCGGCAGCCATTTCGACCCGGCCTGCGTGGCGGTGTTCTTCGAGCATTGGCCCGAGGTGCTGGAGATTCGAGCCCGCTTCAAGGACGATGATTGGTCGAGCTTGTTGGGGCCGCTCTAAGCAGCTATTGTTTGCGCGCCAGCCATTCGACCAGCGCATCCAGCGCGGCGCGCCCCTTGGCTGCGTCCTCATGGTTGATGGCGGCCACCAGCACCCAGGGGCGGTGTTTTCCGTCGTAGACATAACCGGCCAAGGCCCTGACATTGCGCAGCGTGCCGGTCTTGAGGCGCGCCCGACCTTCGGCGGGCCCGCCGATGAAGCGCCGCTTCAGCGTGCCGTCCACCCCGGCCAGCGGCAAGCCGCTGAGCAGCTCGGGCGCCAACGGGCCGTCCCAGGCGGCGGCCAAGAGCGCGGCCAGCTGCGCCGGCTGGATGCGCTCGCTGCGCGACAGACCCGAGCCGTTGTCCAGCACCAGGCCGTCGCTGCCAATGCCCTTGGCGGCCAGCCATTGCTGCACCGCGCGTGCGGCGGCCGCCTGTGTCGGCTCGCCCGGCGCGGCGCTGGCGGCGCCCAGGCGCAAGAAGACCAGCCGGCTGAGCGGGTTGTCCGACTGTTTGAGCACGCCGCGCAGCAGCTCGCCCAAGGGTCGATCCTGGTGGCTGGCCAGCAGCCGGGCCGAGGCGGGCGTGCCGGCTTCGAGGTTGTTCGGGCCCATGCTGCCGCCCAGCTCGGCCCACATCTGGCGCAGCGCCTGGCTGCTCAGCCATTGGCGGTCGAGCAGGTTCAGCGTCAGTCGCTGCTGGCATTGACGCGGGAACTCGCCTCTCAACTCGACTGTCGCCAGGGCCTCGTCCTGGCGCATGCCGGGCAGGCGCCAACCCTGCTCCCAATCGACGCAGGGCTTGTCGACCAGACGCAGCCCGCTGACGTCCACCTGTATGCCGGGCCAAGCCGGGCCGGGCTGGGCGCTGACCGAGCCGGCGTCGGAGATCAGCGTGTAGCCGAGCAAGCTGCCGTTCAGGTGCAGCGCGTCGGGCACGACGTTGTACGGCCATTCGGGGGATTCATCGAAGGCCGCCAAGCCCAGCTCAGGGCGGACCGGCAGGAACAGCGTGCGGTCGACCACCAGCCCGCCTTGGATCTCGCGCAGGCCATGCTGCTCGCGCAGGGTCCGCAGCATCAGCCATAGCGCGCCCCAGTCCAGCTCGGCATCGGCACCGCCGCGCAGATAGAGCGGCCCGCTCAGCACATCACCCAGTTGCGGGCCATCCGCCAACAAGTCGGTGCGCCCGCGTGAGGCGGCGCCCAGCTTGTCCAGGGCCACCACGGCGGTCACGAGCTTCATCGCCGAGCCGACCGGCACGGCCTGCTCGCCGCGCAGATTCAAGACCTGGTCGCGCTGATGCAGGCCAAAGGCATAGACGGTCAAGGCCGACTCGGGCAAACCGGCCTTGGCCAATTGCAGGCGCACGTCGGAAGGCAGGCGCAGCGCCGGCGCGGCCGCCGCCGGGTTGGCGAAAAGCAGGGCGCCGAGACACGCCAAACTGCCCAGACATATGCGCAATGCCATCGCTTCTTCCTTGTTCTTATCGCAGGTTTTGCGCAAAGGCCAGCACCTGCGCCGCCATCGTGGCGGTGGCCTTGGGCGCCTCGATATCGCCGGCCAAGACATGCTGGCCGGCGCTTTCGCTGTAGTCAACCTCGATCAGGCATTTGACCGCGCTGCCGAAGCGCTTGAAGGCGGCCCTTGCGTCGGCCACATTGATGACGCTGTCACGCGGCGACAACAGCATCAGCAGCGGCGCAGTGACCGCCTCCAGCCGACTCGCTCGGACCTGCCTGACCAGGGACATCATCGGATCCAAGGCCGAGGTCGGGTACTCATGTGTCCAAAAGCGCGCCTTGGCCGGGTTGCCGGGCTGGTAACGCATCACACCGCCGTGCACCCAATGGATCAGCGCACGGCCCCAGGCCCAGTTGATCAGGGTGGCAAAGCGGTCCTTGGGGCCAAAATTGGGCGACACCAGCACCCAGGCCGCGACGTCATGCCCCTGCGGCTGCAGGGCGGCCCAGGCGGCCAGCGTGGCGCCGGTGGAGGTGCCCATCACCAGCACCCGCTCGCCCAGCTGATGACCGACCGCCAGCGCCTCCAACGCGTCGGCCTGCCATTGCGCGACCGACATGCCGGCCATGGCCGCGCCGGGCCGGCCATGGCCAGTCAGGCGGGTGTAGAAGACATGGCCGCCCAAGCCTTGCGCGAGCAATTCGGGCAGCGGCGCCATCTCCTGGCGCGTGGCGGTGAAGCCATGCAGATAAACCACCGCCCAGGGTGCCCGCACGCGACCGGCGGGGCCCCAGACGATTTGCTTCTCGGCGCCCGGCGTGACGTCAAGCAGACGCGCCTCGGCCGCGGCCAGATGCGCGTCGAGCTGATCGAGCTGCGAGGGCAGCTCGTCAGTCAGTCGTGCAGAGGCTGGCTTCAGGCCAGCACGGCGGCCATCGCGGCGGCCGTGGCCTCGACATTCTTGCTGTTCAGCCCGGCCACGCACATACGGCCCGAACGGACCAGATAGACGGCGAACTCTTCCTTCAGGCGGTCCACCTGAGCGGCGCTCAGGCCGGTGTAGCTGAACATGCCGCGCTGGGTCAGGAAATAGTCGAAATTGCGGCCCGGCAGCTTGGCGCTGAGCACCTCGTACAGGGCATTGCGCATCTCGTGAATGCGTTGGCGCATCTCGTTGACTTCACCTTCCCACTGCGAACGCAGGGCCGGATCGCTCAGCACCCGAGCGACCAACTGGCCGCCGTGCATGGGCGGGTTCGAATAGTTGCGGCGGATCAGGAACTTCAGCTGACCCAGCACATTGACGGCTTGGGCAGCGTTCGGGCAGACCACGCTCAACGCGCCGCAACGCTCGCCGTACAAGCTCATGCTCTTGGAGAAGCTGTTGGCGACGAAGAAGCTCAGGCCCGCATCGGCCATCGCACGGATGGCGAACGCGTCTTCATCGATGCCGTCGCCATAGCCCTGGTAGGCCAGGTCCAGGAAGGGCAGCAAATCGCGTTCCTTCAGCACCGGGATTAGCTCGTCCCACTGCAGCGGGGTCAGGTCCACACCGGTCGGGTTGTGGCAGCAGGCGTGCATCAAGACCACGCTCTTGGCCGGCAGCGCCTGGATGGCCGCCAACATATCGGCAAAACGCACGCCGCCGGTGGCCGCGTCGTAGTAAGGGTAAGTCTTGACCTCGATGCCGGAGCCCTCAAACACCGCGCGGTGGTTGTCCCAGGTCGGGTCGGAGACATAGATGGCGCTGTCGGGGAAGTAGCGCTTGATGAAATCGGCGCCGACCTTGAGGCCGCCGCTGGAGCCAACGCTCTGTATCGTCACCGTGCGTTCCAGCACCGGATTGCCGTCACCGAACAACAGCTTCTGCACGGCGCTGCGGAAGTTGGCCGCGCCTTCCATCGGCAGATACGGCCGTGCGCCGGCCTCGGCCACCACCTGCAACTCGGCCTTGCGGACCGAGTCCAGCATCGGGATCTTGCCGTTGTCGTCGAAGTAAATGCCGATCGACAGGTTGATCTTGCCCGGACGGGTGTCTTTCTGAAAAGCCTCGTTGAGGCTCAGGATAGGGTCGCCGGCGTAGGCGTCAACGTGGTGAAACATGGTCAGGACTCCAGGCAAAAGAGACAAAAACTCGGGGCATTATCGCGGGGCTTAGGCCAAGCGCTGCAGCAGCATCGCGTCGCCATAGCTGAAAAAGCGGTACTCGGCCGCGATGGCGTGGCGGTACAGGGCCATGATGGACGCATATCCGGCGAAGGCGCTGACCAACATCATCAGCGTGCTCTTGGGCAAATGAAAGTTGGTGACCAGGCTGTCGACGACATTGAACTGAAAGCCAGGCGTGATGAAAATCGCCGTCTCGCGCGCGCCGGCTTGCAGCTCGCCGCTGACAGCCGCCGACTCCAGCGCCCGCAGCGTGGTTGTGCCGACGGCCACCACCCGACCGCCACGCGCCTTGCAGGCCGCGATCGCGGCGACCGTCTCGGCCGTCACCTCAAACCATTCGCTGTGCATCTTGTGCTGGTCCAGCTGTTCCACCCGCACCGGCTGAAACGTGCCGGCGCCGACATGCAGGGTGACATGAGCAGTGGCTACGCCGTTGGCGGCCAAGCGAGCCAGCAAGGCCTCGTCAAAATGCAAGGCGGCGGTCGGCGCCGCGACGGCGCCGGGCTCCTTGGCAAACACGGTCTGGTAACGCCTGACATCATCGGCCTCGTCGGCGTGGGCGATATAGGGCGGCAGCGGCACATGGCCATGCTGCTCCAGCAGCGCGAACGGGTCACTGGGGAAGCGCAGATGGAACATGCCGTTGTCGGGGCCGCAGCGGCCCAAGACCTCGGCGTCGAAGGCGTCGTTGAAGCGCACCCAGCTACCCGGCTTGGGGCTCTTGCTGGCGCGCAGATGGGCCCAGACTTCCAAGGTTCCTGGTAGCACGCGTTCAATCAAGGCCTCCACTGAGCCGCCGGTGAACTTGGCTCCGAACATCCGCGCCTTGATGACCTTGGTGTTGTTGAAGACAAGCAGGTCGCCGGGGCTCAGTAGATCGGGCAGCTCGCGGAAGATGCGGTCAACGGGCGGCTGACCGCGGCCATCCAGCAGGCGGGAGCCGCTGCGCTCGGGCGCCGGATGCTGGGCGATCAGCGCCGGCGGCAGCTCGAAGTCAAAGTCGCTGACGCTGTGCGTGAAGTGAGGGCTGGATTGCATGAGGTGTTGAGGGCCGGACGGACCCGTGCCAAACAAAATGGAAGAGCGGCATTTTCCCATGCGGGTCGGTGCGCATGAGCTTTACAGACTACGCACGCACCCAAGTGCATGCCTGACCCCGTCATATGCCGCAGTTAGTCTTCATGCTGTCGGTCTTTGTTCTGCGTGTCGCTATGCCTTGCCGCTAGCGCGACAGCCGTGCCTGAGACGCCCATTCTTTTTGTCTTAGCTCGGAGCAGCACAGCATGAACCTCAAAAACAACAAGCAATTCCCACGTGCGAGCGTCGTCGCGGCCTTCGCGCTGCTCGGTTGCGGCGCCATCAGCGCGGCCTCGGCCCAGACGCTGGAAGTGTTTGCCAACGGCACCTTGACCGCGTCGAATGCCAGCAACACGGTCGTCAATCACCTGAACACAAGCGTTGTCGTCGCGACCGGCTTCAATTTCAGCGGCGCCACCGGCTCGTTCACGCCGCAAGTCAGTGGCAATAATTTCTTCTACGCGGCCTATGTGATCCAGACCACGACCGCGATTGCCGAGAGCATCGCCACGACGCTCAACAACAGCACCGGCGTGAGCAATCTGTCCGAGCGGATCTATGCCTTCAATGGCAGCTTCCTGGGCGACAACTCGGCCGGCCCGAACATCATTCAAAAATGGAGCGACAACATCTCGCTGGGTGGCGCTTCCATCTCGGTGCTGGCGCCGACCCATCTGACCGCTGGCTTGTACGTGCTGGAAGTGCGCGGCAACACCAAGGGCAATTTCGGCGGTTCGCTGGCGATTTCCCCGGTGCCGGAGCCGCAGCAGTACGCCTTGCTGCTGGCCGGCCTGGGCCTGCTGGGGCTCGTCGTGCGGCGCCAAAGCAAGGCCCACTGATTGCCTGTTGAGCCCTTCGCTTGGCTGGTTTGATACAGGTCAAGCTGACCGAGGGCCATCGGTGCGAGCATCCAGTCAAGGAGGCTCGCAATGAAACTTCAAGCCGTTCAACAAGACCTGACCCCGGGTCAATATGCTGTGCTGGAGGCCGCGCTGCTGCAGCGCCAAGGCTCGCTGGAGCAAGAGCTGCAGACCCAGCTGGGTGAGCAGGGCCGGGTTGAGCATGCGCGCGAGCAATTGCTCCAAGACGCTGACGGCGAGCACGCCCATGCCACCGACCGTGAGGTCGATTTGGCGCGCAGCGATGCCAATCTGGAAGCGCTGCGCCAGGTCAATGCGGCGCTGCAACGCCTGCGCGACGCGGAGTTCGGCTTGTGCAGCGACTGTGGCGCGGCGATTGCGTTCGAACGTCTGAACGCCAACCCCGAAGTACTGCGCTGCATCACTTGCCAGGCCGCCAAAGAGCATGGCCGGTCGGGCACAGCGCACCGGCTTTAGCTCCTCACACTTGCTTTTCCCACCGAAAGGACTCTCTTTATGACTATGTTTCACGCCCTTGTTTGGCTCGATCATCAAAGCGCCAAGGTCTTGCAGTTCGACGAGGAACATGTGCAGGCCGAGAAGGTCAAGGCCCACTCCCACCACACCAAGCAGCATGGCAGCGCGGTGCGCAGCGAGCATGAGTTTTTTGGCGAGGTCTGCGATGCGCTGGACGGCATCGCCGAGGTGTTGGTGGTGGGCTCATCGACGGCCCAAGCCGATTTCAAGCATTACGCCGACAAGCACCGGCCACAAACCGCCAAGCACATCGTCGGCTATGAAACCGTTGACCATCCGACCGAGAACCAACTCGTCGCCATGGCCAAGCAGTTCTTCTTGAAGTACGACCGGATGGCAGGGACACCATCGCCGATGTGAGTGATTGGGGCCGGGCCTTGGCACGGTCGGCAAAAAAAGAGGGCCGGCCCGTCGCGAGTACAGGCCGGCCTTGCCGTGTCTTCAGTCGGTGCCGTGCGTCAATTGCCGCCGGTGCCGGTCGCCAGCAAACTGCCATCTTCACCGGATACCCAGCCGGTACGGGCATCGACGAAGAACACCTGATTCAGCGTCTTCTGGGTGCCGGAGTAGATGCGCTGCCAGGTTTTGCCACCGTCTTGAGTGCCCAGAACAGCACCGCCACTGCCCACCATCCAGCCGCGCTGCCCATCCAAGAACTGGATGTCCTGCAGCTGAATCGCGTCCCCCTGCAAGCTCAGCGACCAGGTCTGGCCGGCGTCCAGCGATTGCAGCAAAGTGCCATTGGCGCCGATGGCCCACACCGTCGTGGCATCAGCAAAGACGACCCGGCGCAGATCGACGGCGGTGCCGCTGAAGCGGCTTTGCCAAGTCAGCCCGCCGTCCTGCGTGCTGACGATGCGCCCGCCAACACCCACCGCTACGCCTTGCTTGGCGCTGGCGAAATGGATGCTGTTGATGCCTTCGACAAAATCGGCCACCTTGGCCCAACTCTGCCCACCATCGCTCGAAGTCAACAGCACCGAGACGCGCTCATAGCCGTTCGGACGCAATTCGCTTGACACCGCATAGCCCTTGTTCTCATCGACGAAATGGAACTGGTTGATTCTGGTCTGGCCGCCCAAGGGCGCGGCCCAAGTCGCGCCGGCATCAACACTGCGGTAGACCTTGCCGTCGGCGGCCAGCAGCCAGCCCTTGGTGGCGGAACGGAATTGGAAGCGCACAGGATTCCAGTAGTCCGGTTTGACCAAGTCCTTCAACTTGACCGTCCAGTCGAGCCCACCATTGCTGGTTTCCAGCAACTCTCCGGCGGCGCTCAGCGCCAGCGCGCGCTTGGCATCAAAGAACCAGGTCGCGCGCAAAGAGCTTTGCACGAACTGCGCCTCCTGGCCCACCGCGATTTGCCATGTCAGCATGTCATCGCGGCTGATGTAATCAAGGCCGCTGTAGCGCTGCTTGGTGACTCAAGTCTTGGCAGCGACTTGGCGCAGATCGCCAACTTCGTAGCTATCGCCAGGCAACGTCACTTTGCGCCAAGTTCGCCCGCCATCTTCGCTGAGACTGTTCTCGAAACCGCTGCCGTTGCTAATGCTGAGCGTGCGGAAGACGGCGCCGGCAGCCGTCAAAGTCAACTGGCTCAGGTAGGTATTGGCTTCCAAGGCCAGCGGTACTGCGGTCCAGTGCCGACCGCCATCATTGGTGCTGTACAAGGCATTGCTGTTGCCTCCGAGGATCAAGACACCCGTCGAGGCGTCACTGAAGGCAATCTTCTGCAGATTCAAATAGCCGCTGCTGGGCAAGCCAAGCGCATCAAAGCGGTCCCAGCTGCTGCCGCCATCAAGGCTGCGGCGCAGATTGAGCTTGAACAAATATTGACCGGACGGGTAGTCGTAGTTTTGACTCGCTTCGCTCAGGAAAATGCCGGCCTTGCCCATGGGCAGCGGGCCGGCGGCGCCGTAATTTAGATTGCTCAGCATCTCAACTTGGGTTTTGCCCAAGTCGGTCGACTTTAAGAGCTTGTCGTTGGCGCGGCTCCACATCGTGCCGTCGGCGTCGATGCGACTGAGTGCCAGCGTACGCTGCACCCAGCTGGCGCCGCCATCGCTGCTGACCTTGATGAAACCGTCGCCCGCGATCACCGCCGTGCTCGCGTTGATCACATACAAAGACACCGGGTAGTTGTAGGGGTACGCCGAATCCTGCCTCATCCAAGAGGCCTGCAAGGTCCAGTTTGCCCCGCCGTCGACGCTGCGCAGCACGGCGCCAAACTCGCCCACGGCCCAACCGTTGTTGGCGTCGGCAAAACGAACCGCCGTCAACCGCGTGCGCAGACCTGTGACCTGAGCCACCCAAGTCTTTGCGCCGTCGGTAGTTTTGAGAACTTCACCGTTGGCGCCCACCGACCAGGCAGTCTGGGCGTCCAAAAAGAAGATGTCCGCGCGCTCATTGCCACTTGGCTTAGGGCTTTGCCAGCACCAACCGGTATCGGCGGCACCGGTGCAGGCCAAGCCCTTCACATGCGCCCGGTTGTTGACGCTAACGCGGAATTTCAACTCCTTGGACGTGCCCGCTTCATTGCTGACCTTGAGCGTGACGTCATAGTCGCCCACCTTGGCGAACTCATGCTTGGGCGCCGGCTCGGCGCTGCTGGCGCCATCACCAAAGGTCCAGGCAAACTTCAGCCCACTGACAGCGGCGGCGCTATTGTCAAAGCTGGCCGCGCTGCCGACATCGGCTGTGGCCGCTGCTTTGATGGACAGTGCCTCCGGGATCACCGTGGCCGGTGCGACCGGCGTGGGCGGCTCGACCGGTGTGCTGCTATCGCCACCGCCGCCGCAGGCGCTCAGCAGGCTGGACAGCAAGACCGTGATGGCCACAACTTGACGCGTATGTTTCATTTTTCATCCTCCCTGATGGTTCTTCTTGAATGCTCACAGACCGATTCGCCGATCGATTCCGCCGCGGATTGTAGGGACGGTCGGCATGCTCGCAAGCCACGCAAATGGGGGAGAGGGTAACTACCGCCAAAGTGGCTGCGACTCACGCCAAGGCAGAATGCCGCCCATGCCCGAGGTCAGCTCATCGCCCCCACCCACCCGCCCCAAGTCCGCGCCGCAAAAGGCAATGGAAAAACTCGGCCTGTTGCGCGATATCGACCTGGCCCTGCATCTGCCGATGCGCTATGAGGACGAGACCCGCATCACACCGATCGCCGAGGCGCAGTCGCATGAGGCCGAGCCGGTGCAATGCGAGGGCGAGGTGCTGGAGTGCCGGATCGAGACGCGCGGCCGGCGCGTGCTGCTGGTGAGGATGACGGATGAGAGCGGGGCAGAGCTGTTGTTGCGCTTCATTCACTTTTACCCTTCGCATCAGAAAACCATGGCCATCGGCGCCCGCATCCGCGTGCGCGGCGAGTTACGTCACGGCTTTTTTGGTCGTGAGATGGTGCACCCCACATTCAAAGCGGTCGCCGAAGGCGCGGCACTTGCCACGGCGCTAACGCCCGTTTACCCCGCCAGCAACGGTCTGCCGCAGACCTATCTGCGCCGCGCTGTTGCCTCGGGCTTGAGCCGCGCCGATCTGAACGAGCTGCTGCCTGCAGGCGTCGTGCCGCCCACCCTGCCGGCGCTGCGCGACGCGCTGAATTTTTTGCATCACCCGCCACCGCAAGCGCGGCTGATGACGCTGGAGGATCACAGCCACCCGGCCTGGCAGCGGCTCAAGTTCGAGGAGTTGCTGGCCCAGCAGATCAGCCAGATGCAGGCGCAGCGGGAACGGGCGCTGCTGAAAGCGCCGGCTCTCCAAGCCAATCGCGGCGGCTTGCACGAGCAGTTGCTGGCTGTGTTGCCGTTCGGCCTGACCGGCGCTCAGCAACGCGTCAGCGAGGAAATAGCGCAAGACCTGGCCCTGGGCCAACCGATGCACCGGCTTTTGCAGGGGGATGTCGGATCGGGCAAGACGGTCGTTGCGGCGCTGGCCGCAGCGGTGGCCATCGACGCCGGTTGGCAATGCGCGCTGATGGCGCCGACCGAGATCCTGGCCGAACAGCATTTCAAGAAGTTGGTCGGCTGGCTCGAGCCGCTGGGGCTCAAAGTGGCCTGGCTGACCGGCAGCGTCAAGGGCAAGGCGCGCCAGAAAATGCTGGACGCGGCGGCCGATGGCTCCGCGCAGCTGGTCATCGGCACCCATGCCGTGATCGAGGACAAAGTGAAATTTGCCAGACTGGGCCTGGCCATCATCGACGAGCAGCACCGCTTCGGCGTCGCCCAGCGCCTGGCCCTGCGCAAAAAACTGGCCTCAATGGATTTGGAGCCGCACCTGTTGATGATGAGCGCGACGCCGATTCCGCGCACGCTGGCGATGACCTACTTCGCCGACTTGGCGGTGTCCACCATCGACGAGCTGCCGCCCGGGCGCACGCCCATCGTCACCAAGGTGTTTGCCGACAGCAAGCGCTTCAATGTGGTGGAGAAAATCCGCGATGAAGTTGCCAACAAGGCCGCGCAGGTCTATTGGGTTTGCCCGCTGATCGAGGAATCCGAAACGCTGGATTTGAACAACGCGACCGAAACGCATGCCGAGCTGTCCGCCGCATTAGACGGTTACGTGGTTGGACTGTTACATGGCCGCATGACGCCGGCCGACAAGGCGGCGGTGATGGCCGAGTTCACGGCCGGGCGCATCAGCGTGCTGGTGGCGACGACGGTGATCGAGGTCGGCGTCGACGTACCCAATGCCAGCCTGATGGTGATCGAACATGCCGAGCGCTTCGGCCTCAGCCAGCTGCACCAGCTGCGCGGCCGCGTCGGGCGCGGCGCGGTGGCGAGTGTCTGCGTGCTGCTTTACACCGGGCCGCTGTCTGACACCGGCAAATCGCGGCTGAAGGCGATGGCCGAGACCAATGATGGATTCGAGATCGCCCGGCGCGACCTCGATATCCGCGGGCCGGGCGAGTTCATGGGCGCGCGCCAGAGCGGCGCCGAGTTGCTGCGCTTCGCTGACCTGCAAGAAGACTCGGTGCTGCTGCAAGCGGCCCGTCGGCTGGCGCCGCAGTTGTTGGACAAGCATCCGCAGGCGGCGCGCAGGCAGGTGGAGCGTTGGCTGGGCTCCAAGGCGGAGTTTCTGAAGGCCTAGCTTGAGCGCATGGACGCAGGTTCTTCCTAACTCGGTCGCAAGAATTAACGGCTAGACTCCGCGCACAAAAACAAGCGGAGGATTCGGCCATGAAGCCATATCAACTTAAGTTTTCTTTGATAGCTCTCGCCAGCACGGGGATCCTAACGGCGTGCGGCGGCGGAGGAGGGGCAGAGAGCCCGCCAACCCCTTTGCCCTCCGCAGCTTCCGTAGCTGATGCCTACCAGCTCGATTGGAATGCAGCCAAGCGCTTGAGCGTGCTGGACAACGACAGTAGCAGCGGCGGCAGCGCCACGGTCAGCATCGTTGACGCCCCCAAGAATGGCACGGCGACCGCGGATGGCGCCGTGTTGGTCTACACACCCAAGCCCGGTTTCTTTGGCGAAGACAGTCTGCGCTATCGCCAGTCCGTGGGCACGGTCAGCAGCGAGGCCGAGGTCAAACTGACGGTGGAGGCCAGCATGACCGTTGAAGGCCTGGTCAGCGACGCTCCCATTGCCAACGCCAAGGTCGTGCTGAAGCTAGGCGACAAGAGCTTCACGGCCGATGCAGATGCCAATGGCCGCTACAGCATCGCGATCAAGACGGTCGAACCACGCGCCTTCGTCAGCCTGTCTGCGCAAGGTATCGGCGCTCAAAGCTACGTTGTGCTGGAGAGCCTGGTTGGAGAAGCGAGGACCCTGGCCGATGCGAGCCCGTCCGGCAAGGTCACCGCCCAGCAGCTGCCTGCGCTGAATGTCACCCACTTGAGCAGCGCGCATGTCGGCTTGTTCTCGCAGCAAGGCAAGCTTCCCAACACCGATGCGGAGCTGAAGGCGCGCAGCGCGAAGTTGAAGGGCTTTGACATTCTTGATGCTGCGGCCCTGATCAAACTGCTGGTGGATGAGCAGGTGCCTCTGCCCTCCGAAGCGAAAACGACTCAGGACTTGCTCAATTCCGCAAGTCTGTATCCGGCCTTCAGTGCGGGCGCCCTCTTGAAGTATGAGACTCGCATCGAGGCGATTCAGCAAAACTTGATGGTTGATCCTGCACTGACCTCGCAGCTACCTAGGCCGGGCGCCAGCGCATTGACTTCGCTCTATGTGAGCGGTTTGGGCGGCGGCACCAGCTCGGCACTGCGTCTGATCCTCCAGCCCGATGGAACGGCCAGCGTTCAGCAGGACGAGGTCAGAAAGGCGCGCTGGACTCATGAGGGCAGTCAATTGACGGTGCTGCTTGATCAGGCGCTTGCTTACCCGACCACGGCCTACAACGCGGGCCATACCCAGTTTGGTGACGCCAATGCGGAGAATGTCGTCACGGGTTACCAGATCCGTGAAATGGGCGGGCAAAAAGGCGGCCGCGTGCTGGCCTCCATCAATACGGTGGGCTATCTCAAGATCACCGATGGACCGTCCAGCGGCCACCAAATACCTCGCCCTGCCCAATGGTGGGCCAACTGGCGGCTGGAAGACAAGCAAGACTTCACGGACCAAGACTTTGTCTCCGGCAAGCGCTGGGCCGGCCCTTTGTCGAACAAGACCGACCAAGACGTGATGGTCGTCACCGGCGCTGGCACGGGGCGCATGGAGCGCAGCGGCGAGAGCTTTGCTTGGCTCATCGATCAAGGTACTTTGGTAATCAAGCTGAAGGACGGCAGCTACCGCTACCGCCGTATTGGCCTGGACCCCACAGGTGCCGAGCGGTGGTTGGTGGAGGAGATTCAAGCAGGTGAGTTGGTCAGCTTGGCCGAGATCATGGCCCTGCCGGCCGAAGACGTCAGCGTGACAGCCCCCATGCTGGCCCGCAAATGGAACTCCAACGTTTCTGCGCAGTTTTGGCAAAACAGCTTTTATTCCTTGCGGCCCGATGGCGCAGTCGGCTTGGCAGCGCTGGGCTACAAGCAAGAAGACTACACCCCCGACTTCAAACGCCGGAGCTGGGTGTTGAAGCCGGACGGACAGGCCTATCTTTACGCCACGCGCCGAAGCAACGGAAGCGGCTGCACACAGGAGTCCAAGCAAGGCCGACCGGCGGCAGAGGACCCGGACTGCACGGCCGGCGATTGGCACAGATGGAAATTTGTGGGGAAGCAAGGCGGCACGCTGTTTGTCCTCGACACCTTGGTCTTCCCCGGTCAACCAGACAGCTACCGCTTGATTGCCCTGACCGACAGTGGCGAAGTGAAATAGCTCGTCGCCTGCGGCCAATTGGCCGGCTGGTAGTTCAAAGCAAATCAGGCCAGGGGCTCCTCCGATCACAGGGCCTCGGTATAAGCTGCCCAAGCATCAAAGAATCCCAGGGAGAAACCATGGCCAACCCAACAGCAAGGAAGCAAGAGCACGCGCTGAAATCGAGGAGATATGCCTTGCTCTTCGCCGCACTAATCAGCCTTGTTCTGGCCGCCTGCGGAGGTGGTGGCGGCAGTAGCGATACCGTACCTCCCGCCCCGCCTACGCCGCCACCTGTTCCGGTCACCTTGAGTGCCGACGTCTACCCGCTGGCTGCCGGTGACCGCCGAACTTGGCGTGTCAGCAGTGGCTCTCAGATGGGCGGTCTGCGCTCAGAGCGCGCCGGCGAAGCCGTGCAGTTGGACGGGCAGGCGGCGTGGCCGGTACGTAACGAAGACGGGGACATCGAATACATCTCTCGAACCGCCACAGGCGTGTGGTCAGTACCGGGTGCAAGCGCCGACGCGTTGACCAAGGCGGCAGGCCCCATCGAGTTGCTGCGCTTTGGGCAGGTGGCAGGAACCACCGTCGAGTTGCTCAAGCGAACGCTGGCAATCGACCTCGACGGCGATGGGCGCGTCGACAGCGCCGACGTACTGATCGAGTCAACCTTCTCAGGCTATGAGTCGATCAGTACCGCAGCGGGCAACTTCCCCGCCGCCGCCAAGCTGCTGACTGTGGCTCGCCTGACCATACGCATCGCCGGCAATCCCAATATTGGCAGCGTGATCGTCTCGGCCGAAGAATGGTTTGCGCCCGGCATTGGCCCGGTGCGCTCGGTCACCACGACGACTGCAACGGCGCAGCCTACCGAGACCGAAACCGAGGAACTCCTGGCCTACGGCATCGGCAGCCAGCGCAGCGAGACCGTTGCGCCCACCCTGCTTTCTTCCACCTTGACGCCAGACAGCGTGCTGCCCAGCGTGCCGGCCAGCATCGAGCTGTACTTCAGCGAAGCGCTTGACCCATTGACATTGGACAGCGGCGCCGGGCTCACCCTGGTGGACTCCGCCGGGCAGCTTCTGCCGATCGGCCGCACGCTGGCCGACGGCGGCAAACGCGTCACGTTGACCCCATCGACTTCATTGCCGGACGGCCGCTACGAGCTGCGCCTGGGCCGCGGCTTGACCGACTTGGCCAACAACCCATTGGTTCCGAGCGTGCGCGCTTTCAGCGTGGACAGCAAACGCCCGCGCATCATTTCGTCAACCCCGGCTGATGGCAGCGATGAGGCCGCCATCAGCGGCAATGTTGTGCTGAACTTCAACGAGGCCATCTTCACGCCAGACGGCAGCAGCAAGGTAGCGATTTTTCTCAGTGATTTCTCGGGCGGCGAGCGGCTAACGGGCGAGATTCAAGGCAGCAGCATTGTGCTCAGGCTGGACAAAACTCTCCCGCGCAACCGGGAGTACAGCGTCAACGTGGGGACGGTGCTGAAGGATGCGGCCGGCAACGTGTCGCCTTTCGACGGCCACGTGATCAGGTTCAAGACCGGTCCGGGTCCGTTTGCCCGGCCCACGCCCTTGATGGCCAACGCCTGGGTCACCGCCGTGACGACTGGAGATATCAATGGCGATGGGCGGCCCGACATCGTTTTCAGTGGCGCACAGAACATCAGCGCTTACGAAATGTTCATCGGGGCTCGAATGCAACAAGCAGACGGCAGCTACGCGCCAGCCATCCGCCTTTATCAGGCTCCGCCGTATACGATGTTCTTGACCAATGAGCTCACTTTGGCCGACGTGAATGGGGATGGTCGGATGGATATCGTCATGAACTTTTCGAACGGTGTCACGGCGCTGGTGCAGCAAGCAACGGGAGGATTCATGCCAGAGGTGATCGATGCCAACGCGTGGACATCACCCAAAGGCGCGGTGGATCTGGACGGCGACGGGCGTCAAGAAATCGTCGTTTTGAATGGGCGCGAGCTACGTCTGATGCGGCGCGAGCCCAGTGGCGGATGGCGCGTGGTCTTGGCCATAGGTGGAGGGAGTCAGTACATTTACGCCTTCCGCATGGCCGACTTGAATGGTGACGGCCAGCTGGACTTGGTCTGGATGCGTGAAGGGGTCACCAACAGCAATTTCGAGATCGTTTGGGCTTTGCGACAAGGCGTTGGATTTGGCGCCGTGCGTAGCCAAGCCATGGCTCCCGAAATCAAACCCACAACTTCATGGACCCTCGCCGACGTCAACAGCGACGGCAGGACAGACCTGCTGCTGTTGCAGCCAAAGAGCAGCGACAGCCAAATCGCCGTGCTGGCGCAAACCGCAGCGGGAGATTTCGCGCCGCCGGTGCTGTCTCTGTCAAACGGCACCTCCGCCCTGGACGCGGCCGACGTCAACGGCGACGGCAGGATAGACGTGCTATCAACCAACGGTACGGGATCTCATTTGGGGGTGCTTTTACAGGCGGCTGACGGTAGCTTGGAGCCAGAACGACGCTTTGACATCAACTACACCGGCAACGGCAATGGCAGCTTGGTGGCTGTCGACATCAACGCGGATGGGCGCGTCGACATCGTGACCGGCAATGACGTGCTATTCGGGCGCCCTGTGAGCGGCGTATGGCCTGCCGCTGCGCCGGGCAACGCTTG
>JADMJQ010000076.1:40450-68465 GCA_018780415.1 Roseateles sp.
CGCCGGCTCAGTCTGGGCAGTTGGGCGGAGCCGGCGAGCGCAAAGGCAAGTCTCTCGGCGCCCCCCTCACAGACCAAGGCGCGGGGCAAAAAATGGCTCCAGCACGTCCGCTCGCTAGGCCAATAGCCGTGCGATCAAGGCGCCGTGGAAACGCGCCTCCAGCGGTATAGCCACCGTCACGCCATTGCCGGCCGCCGCCGTCACCGGCTCGCCGTCCTTGCCGCGCATTTCCGTCAGATCAAATAGCACATTACCGCTGGGGTGAATGATCTCCAGCCGGTCGCCAAGCTCGAAGCGATTTTTCACTTCGATATCGGCCCAGCCCTGCGCATCAATGCTGCGCACCTCGCCGACGAACTGGCTGCGCCGCGCCTTGGAGTGGCCGTCCAGATAGTTCTGCGTGTCCTGGCTGCGGTGTCGCTGATAAAAGCCGCTGGTGTAGCCGCGGTTGGAGAGTCCGTCCAGCTCGGCCAACAAGTTCGGATCAAAGCTGCGCCCGGCCACCGCATCGTCGATCGCCCGCCGGTAGACCTGCGCCGCGCGCGAGACGTAGTAGCGGCTCTTGGTGCGGCCCTCGATCTTCAGCGAATCGACGCCGATCTCGACCAGACGCTGCACATGCTCGACCGCGCGCAAGTCCTTGGAGTTCATGATGTAAGTGCCATGCTCATCCTCTTGGATGGGCATCAGCTCGCCGGGCCTCTGCGACTCTTCGATCAGATAGGTCCGGTCGGCCAGGGGGTGACGCTGCGTTGCCCCAACGGCAGCGAAATCCTGGTCGGCCTGTTCGACGGCCTTTTTGAAGTCGAACTGAATCGCCTGTGCCTGGCCGGCCTCGTCCTCAAACGCGTCACCGACCTTGTAGTCCCAGCGGCAGGCATTGGTGCAAGTGCCCTGGTTGGCATCGCGGTGGTTGAAATAACCCGACAGCAGGCAGCGGCCCGAGTAGGCGATGCACAGCGCGCCATGCACAAACACCTCCAGCTCCATGTCCGGGCATTCCTGGCGGATCTGCGCCACCTCGTCCAGGCTCAACTCACGCGACAGGATCACCCGCTTCAAGCCCTGCTTTTGCCAGAACTTGACGCCGGCGAAGTTGACCGTATTGGCCTGCACCGACAGATGGATGGGCAGCTCGGGCCAGCGCTCGCGCACCATCATGATGAGGCCGGGGTCGGCCATGATCAGCGCGTCCGGCTTCATCTCCACCACCGGCGCCATATCGGCCAGATAGCGCTTGAGCTTGTCGTTATGCGGCAGGATATTGCTGGCGACCAGGAATTTCTTGCCGCGCGCATGCGCCTCGGCAATGCCGATGCGCAGGTTCTCCAGCTTGAAGTCGTTGTTGCGGGCGCGTAGCGAGTAGCGCGGCTGGCCGGCATAGACGGCGTCGGCGCCGTAGTCGAAGGCGGCGCGCATGCGGTCGAGGTCGCCGGCCGGGAGCAAGAGTTCAGGGGATTTGTGCAGTGGCGCCATGGCGTGATTCGACCCGGCCCGGGGCTGCGCAATGGCGCAGCGGGGCGAGTGGACAAGTCGGGGGTTTCGAGCCCGGCAGTCTAGGCAAGCCTGCATAGCTTGTTCTTGCGGCAGGTCAAGCTCAGGCGAGAGTTCGGCCGGCCGATGCTGCACTCCCATCCGGTCCTGCCCGGCGAGCAAGGTCGGTATTGCGCCACGGCATGGGGCAAGTTGACATGGTGCGCAACGGATAATGAGCAAATAGAGGGCGGCGCGCTCTGAACCAGCTTGCTGTGAGCAATTTCCGAACGCAGGCCGCCTTGTCACCTTTCATTCCCTTGCACTTTTGACCTCGATTTCTAACGCCAAGCTTCTCCTGATCGTGCTGCTGTTGCAGCAGTTCTTGTTTGGCCTGTTGTGGCTAGGTGCGGCGCGGCTGCGTCTGGCTCGGCGACCGGCCTTGCACTGGGCCGGCTTTGCCTGTCTGGTGGCCGGCGGGCTGGCCTTGATCCTGCAGCGCGGACAGGCCCCGCAGTTCCTGTCGCTGGGGGTGGGCAATTGCTTGGTACTGGCCGCGTTTGTGGCCCTGCGGCGCGGCATTCAACGCTTCGCGCGCCTGCCGACCCGTGACCGTGAGCATGGCTTGGTGATGGGCGCTGGCTTGTTGAGCGCATTGAGCACCGCCATGGCTGACCTGAACCCGCTTCCCGCGGTGTTGCTGGTGGCGGCCGCGATGATGTGGACGCTGCTGCGCGGTGCATGCGAGATCCGCGGCGCATTGGCCGCCGAGTTCGGCCGAACAGCGGCCTCTTGGTGTGCAATGCCTATAGCCATGCTGGCGACGCTTCTGCTTGTGCGCTCTGCGGCAGCTGTGTTCAGCCCCGCCAGCTTCCAAAACTATCTGCAGCAACCCGGCGGCGATGGTGTCGTTGCGGCGTTCGTTGCCTTGGTTATTGCGTTGCTGTTGCAGGCCAATCTCACCGCCATGGTGTTGTTGCGCCTGGTACGGCGCCTGCAGCACCAGTCGGACCACGACACCCTGAGCGGCCTGCTCAGCCGTCGCCGCATGGAGCAGTTGCTGCTGGCCGAATCGCAGCGGCAACGTCGTTTTGGCCAGCGCTTTGCGATGCTGTCCATCGACATCGACCACTTCAAACGAGTCAACGACGGCTGGGGGCACGCCGCCGGTGATGCGGTGCTGAAGCGGGTGGCCGAAGCGCTGCGCGCCGGTGCGCGCGACATCGACCGCGTGGCCCGCATGGGCGGCGAGGAGTTCTGCGTGCTGCTGCCCGGCGCGGACGAGGCCGGCGCCCATGGTGTTGCACTACGCCTGCTGGCATCCGTGCGCGCCTTGCATCACCCCGAGGTCAACGGCGCCACGGTCACCATCAGCATCGGCTTGGCCGTGATGGCGGAGCCCGCGGAGTCCCTGCAGGCGCTGCAGCTGCGTCTGGACCGGGCGCTGTATGGCGCCAAGGCGGCCGGGCGCGACCGCGTTGAACGGGCGCTGCCCGCCGCCGGCGCGACGCATCAGGCCAGCTGACGGCACGGGGACCAGGCCGGTGGCGTCAGCCTGAGATCAGCATTCGCTGTGCGGCATCGCACAGACCTCGGGCGACACGGCGCGCAGGCTGCAGCGGACCGAACCTTCACGCCCTGACGCGCCGCTGGCGCGCCGCGTGTCTGCCCCTCTCGCTCACCCAAGGAGCCCACCCCATGGCCTACCAAAGCATCAACCCCAATGACGGCAAGCTGCTCAAAAGTTTCGAGCATATGAGCGAGGCGCAGCTCGATGCCGCGCTGGCCACCGCTGACAACTGCTTCCATAGCTGGAAGCAGCTGCCCTTTGACGAGCGTGCGGCCATCGTCAACAAGGCCGCCGCCTTGCTGCATGCCCAAGTCGACGACTTCGCCCGGCTGGCCACGCTGGAGATGGGCAAGCGCATCGATGAAGCGCGCGCCGAGGTCGAGTTCAGTGGCGCCATCCTGGCCTATTACGCCGAGCATGCGCAAAGCCTACTCGCGCCGGTCAAGCTGCAGCCCCAACGCGGCCAGGCGCAGATGGAAAGCTCGCCGCTGGGTGTGCTGTTTTGCGTCGAGCCCTGGAACTTCCCGTACTACCAACTCGCCCGCGTCGTCGGCCCGCAGCTGATGGCCGGCAATGTGCTGGTGGTCAAGCATGCCGGCTGCGTGCCGCAATGCGCGATCGCCTTCGAGCGCCTGCTGCTTGACGCCGGCGCGCCGGTCGGTGCCTACACGAATTTGCTGATCTCCTATGCGCAGTCGGACCGCGTCATCGACGACCCGCGCGTCAAGGGCGTGGCGCTGACCGGCAGCCTGGATGCCGGGCGCTTGGTGGCGGCCGGCGCCGGCCAGAATCTGAAGAAATCGACCATGGAGCTGGGCGGCAGCGACGCCTTCATCGTGCTCGACGACGCCGACCTCGACCTGGTAGTTCCCTGGGCCGTCTGGGGCCGCATGTACAACGCCGGCCAGACCTGCTGCGCGGCCAAGCGCTTCATCGTGCTCGATGCCGTCGCCGATGAATTCCTGGCCCGCTTCAAGGCGGCGCTGCAGGCGCTGCAGCCGGGCGACCCGATGCTGGCCACCACCACGCAAGGCCCGCTGTCCACCGAGACCGCCTTGCTGCAAGTGCTGGCGCAGGTGGACGCAGCGGTGAGGGCCGGCGCCACGCTGCTCTTGGGCGGCAAGCGGGTGGACCGGCCGGGCTTTTTCATGCAGGCCACCATCCTCGGCGATATCGCGCCCGACAACCCGGCCTTCCGCGAGGAGTTTTTTGGCCCGGTGGCCTCGTTCTACCGCGTGCACAGCGAGGAAGCTGCCATCGCGCTGGCCAATGACTGCGACTTCGGCCTGGGCGGCTCGGTGTGGGCGCGCGACGAGGTGCGCGGCATGCGTGTGGCCAGCCGGGTCGACACCGGCATGATGTTCGTCAACAACCTCGATTGGGCCGACGCCGAGCTGCCGTTTGGCGGCATCAAGCATTCGGGCTATGGCCGCGAACTGGGTGCCATGGGCATTGAAGAATTCGTCAACAAGAAATTGGTCCGCAGCGGCAACCTCGCTGCGCCGGTTTGAGCGCGGAGACATGCTTATGAACAAGCAAGCAAACGGCAAGATGCAGGCGGCGCAGGTTGAGCAGTTCGGCCAGCCGCTGGTACTCAAGCAGATCGACATCCCGACGCCTGGCCCCGGCCAGATCCTGGTCAAGACCGAGGCCTGCGGCGTCTGCCACACCGATCTGCATGCCGCCGGCGGTGACTGGCCGCTGAAGCCCGGCTTGCCCTTCACACCGGGCCACGAAGGCATTGGCATCGTCACGGCCCTGGGCGATGGCGTCACAGCGGTGCGGCTGGGCGAGCGGGTCGGCGTGCCCTGGCTGTACTCGGCCTGCGGCCATTGCGAGTTCTGCCTGGCGGCGCAGGAACCGGTGTGCGCCAAGGCCCAGTTCGGCGGCTACACCCAGAACGGCGGTTTTGCCGAGTACATCGTGGCGGACGCTAACTATGTCGCGCATATCCCGGCCGGTCTGGCCGCGCGCGACGCGGCACCGCTGATTTGCGCCGGCGTCACCTCGTACAAGGGCCTGAAAGAAACGCAGGCCCGGCCCGGGCAATGGGTGGTGATCTCGGGCATTGGCGGTCTGGGTCACTTGGCCGTGCAATACGCCAAGGCGATGGGCCTATTGGTCTGCGCGGTCGACATCGACGACGGCAAGCTGGAACATGCGCGGCGCTTGGGGGCCGATGCCGTGGTTAACGCAAAAAGCGGCGCCAACAGCGGCGACCCGGTGGCCGCGGTGCGCCAAGTCACCGACGGCGGCGCGCATGGCGTGCTGATCACCGCACCCTCATTGCCGGCCTTCAAGCAGGGCGTGGGCATGACGCGCAAGCATGGCTGCTGCGTCTTGGTGGGCATTCCGCCGGGCGAGTTCCCGACGCCGCTGTTCGATGTGGTGGCCAACTGCATCACCATTCGCGGCTCCTTCGTCGGTAACCGGCGCGATATGGTCGAGGCGTTGGCCTTTGCCGTTGCCGGCAAGGTCAAGGCCGATATCGAGTTGCAGCCTTTGTCGGCCATCAACAGCGTCTTCGAGCGCTTGGCCAAAGGCGAAGTCCCTTCCAGAGTGGTGCTGGATTTTCCGGCCTAGAGCTGCAAACAAGCGCTGGGCGCAAGGCCCAGCTCCTCATGACTGACCACCAGCGCCAGCCGGTCGCGCCACTGCGCTGCCTCACCCAGCACCCCGCGCAGATGCGCCAGCGAAGCCGCATCCAGCGCGTTCAGCGGCTCGTCCAGCAGCAGCAGCGGCGTGCGCAGCGCTAAGGCCGCCGCCAGGGCGGCCTTGTGCTGGGTGCCGGTGGAGAGTGTGCGCAGCGGCTGATGGACAAAGGACTGCAGCCCAAAGCCTTCGATATGGGCCTGCCAGCTGGCAAGATCAGCGCCCGGGTACAGCCCGCTCATGAACGCAAAGCGCTCTGCCGGGCTCAGATGCTCAAACGGCGGCGGCTCGGCGCCGACAAAACAGACGCTGCGGCGATAGGCCAGCGGCTGCTGCAGCAGGTCCACGCCGGCCAGGCTTGCGCTGCCATATTGCGGCTGCAACATGCCGGCCAGCAGCTTGAGTCGGGTCGACTTGCCGCTGCCATTGGGCCCGCGCAGCCAGACCAGACCGGGCTCAAAGGCCTGGCTCCACAGGTCGACAACACGCCGGCCCTGGCTGTAGGCATAACTGAGCAGTTCGGTGGATAAAAATGGCTTGGACATCAGGGGTTCGCTCGCACGCTCAATCAACAATCAGGCCGGCAATGACAACAGGGCTTCGCTGGCCAGCGCGACCCAAAGCGCCCAGCTCAGCAGCCAGCGGCCGGCGCGGGACTCGGCGCTGCTACCCGGCGCCGCCAGCATCGGCAAGGCCGGTGCCAGCAAGCCATAGGCGAAGAACAGGGGTGCCGCCAGCGGCGCCAGCCGCCAGGGGCCCAGCATCAGCAGGGCCAAGAGCGCGCACCAGGCCAGCAAGGCCGGCGTCAGCGCGAGCAGCAGCAGTCGCTGCGGCCAGAACGTCGGGCGCAGCGGCAAGACCTGGCTGGCCTGCATCAGGGGCGCATAACAGCGCAGCGCCTGTGCATGCAGGCGCGCGCTCAAGCCCATGGCCAGCAAGGTGTAGACGGCCAAGGCCCAGGAGGCTTGTTGCGGCCAGCGCAGGGCCGCCAGCAGCGCAGCCGCCAACGCGATGCCGGCCAGCAGCAATACATGCAGCACCGGCCGCGCCGGCCCACGCCACAGGGGCAAGAGCAGCAAGGCCCAGCTTGAGCTCATGACCGCTGAGCTGGGCGGGGTGCGGCGCGACACAGGGCCGGCGAGTGGCGCTGCGCCAACTCGCGGGCGCCGCCTGACTTGCATCAGCGCGGCCGCCGCAAGCAGGGAAAGCAGCAGCGAAAGCGCGAAATTGATCAGCGCGACCGGCCACAGGCCACGCATCCAGGCCGGGTCGGCATAACGCCAGGCAGCGATGGAGATGCTGTAAAGCAGGGCCAGCGGCAATAAGGCCAGCGTGATCACAGCCAAGTCGGCCAGCAGCAGTTCGCGCCGGCGCAAGGGCAGCGCCCGTTCGGCGTCCAGCCAATGTCTGGGCAGCAACTGCTCACGCAGGCCCCAACACAGCAGCAGCCCCGGCAGCGCATGCAGCACGACCGCCGACTGCCCAAGCAGCCCGCTCTGCTCGCTGGCCCAAAACAGCGGCAGCGCCGGCCAGCCTATCAACGTGGCGAAGAACTGGCCCAAGACGGCGGCCACCACGGCAATGAAGGCGGCCCAACGGCGCCGCAGCGCCTTCAGCTCCGCCGCGCTCCAACGCAGCCGCATTTGCAGCAGGCTGCATGGCCGCCCAACTACTTCAGTCGCTGCACCCAATAGATCAAGACCTCTTGCTGCGGCCGCAGGTCGGCGTCGCTGTAAACATAAACCGGCACTGCATTGATCGCCTCCACGGTGGCCATGCCCGAAATCACCCGGCCGAAGACCGCATAACCCGGTTTTGCTGCGGACTGATAGTCCAAGTCTTTATTGTCCTTCACGTTGATGAAGAACTGGTTGGTGGCGCTATTGGGATCGCTGCGGCGGGCCATCGCGATGGTGCCGGGCAGGTTGTACTCGCGTGCTTCGAGCGGGATGGGCGCATAGGCGGGCAGGCGCTCGACCATGCCGCTGGTGTAGCCGCCACCCTGGATGACGAAGTCGCGGTCGACGCGGTGGAACAAGGTGTTCTTGTAGGCGCCATCGGCCACATAGCGCAGGAAGTTGTTGACCGTGGTCGGCACCGTGTCCGAGTACAACTCGAAGACGATTTCGCCGCTGCTGGTCAGCATGCAGACGGTCGGCAAGCTGCTCAAGGCCGACTTGATCAAGCCCTCGTTGCTGCAGCTGTAGGTGTTCGGGTAGGGATTCGGGTTGGGCGTGGGGGCCGGTGGCGGTGGCCGGTGGCCATCATCGCTGCCGCCACCACCGCAAGCCGTTAGGAAAACTACCGCGGCGGCCGTGGCCGCCCGCAAAGCAAAAGAGCGCATTGAGCAGACTCCAAAATGAGTCAGATCTCAACGCGCCCTGCACGGTTTCGGCTGACTCAGCCCGCACCAGTTACGACTTGTTACTTGAACTCTTCGACCTTGATGATGGTCACATCAACCGTTGGGATCTCGTTCGCGGTCGCCACCGAATTGATCTGATCCACCACATCCATGCCGGTCAGTACCTTGCCGAAGACGGCATAACCATTGACATCCACTGCGTTGGCATCGCGGTAGTTCAGGCCGGCGTTGTCCTTGGCATTGATGAAGAACTGCGCGGTGGCGGAATCGGCCACGCTGGTGCGCGCCATCGCGATGGTGCCGCGCTGATTGCGCAGGCCGACGTTGCTCTCCAGCTTGATCGGGGCCGAGGTGGTTGTCTTGGCGACCAAGCCCGAGGCGGTGCGCGTGAAGCCGCCGCCCTGGCTCATGAAGTCCTTGATCACGCGGTGAAAGACGGTGCCGTTGTAAAAACCTTCGGTGGTGTACTTGAGGAAGTTGGCGGTGGTCACCGGCGCGTGGGTATTGTCCAGGCCCAACTCGATCACGCCCATGGAGGTGGTGATGCGAATCTTGTGGGTGATGACCATGTCGACCGGCGCCACCACGGCGGGCATAGGCAGGACGGGTGTGCCGGCATCGTCGCCACCGCCACCGCCGCAGGCGGACAAGAAAGTCAGGGCGGCAACGGCGCCGCCAAGCAGCATGGGTTTGACGAAAGTCTTGAGCAAGTTCATGGGGTGGTCAGCAATTGAGGTACAGAAATGAGGTGCGCGCAGTATCACCGCAGCTCGGGGTTTGTCGAACGGGCGCCGGCGCGGGGCTGCCGCCTAGCGCCCTTTTTACATTTCGAGGTTGTCAATCAACCTCGTCGCGCCCAGCTTCGCCGCCGCCAGCGCCACCAAGGGCTGGCCGTCAACGGGGGCGCCCAGATCACGCTGGCAGCGCAGGGCCACATAGTCGGGCTGCCAGCCATGGGCGCGCAAATGTTGGATCGCCTCGGCCTCCAGCTTGGCCACATCGCGCTCGCCGGCCTGCCAGCGTGCGATCAGCGCACGCAGCGTTTGGCTCAGGCGCAGCGCCTCGGCGCGCTCGGCCTCGCTCAGATAGGCATTGCGTGAGGACAGCGCCAGGCCCTCGGCGCTGCGCTGGGTTTCGCCGGCAATGATCTCGATAGGCAGGGCCAGCTGCGCAACCATGCGGCGCAAGACCAGCAGCTGCTGATAGTCCTTTTTGCCGAACAGGGCAACCCTGGGCTGGACGATATTGAACAGCTTGGCCACCACCGTGCACACGCCGATGAAGAAGCCGGGGCGGAAATGCCCCTCCAAGATATCCGACAGCGCCGACGGCGGATGGATCTTGTAGCCCTGCGTCTCCGGGTAGAGCTCGCCCTCGGCTGGAGCAAAGACGATGTCGCAACCGGCACCGGCCAACAGCGTGGCGTCGCGCTCCAGCGTGCGGGGATAACGATCAAAGTCCTCGTGCGGCGCGAACTGCAGGCGATTGACAAAAATGCTGGCGACCACCTGGCCGCTGGCGCCGACGGCGGCCCGGCCCTGGCGCACCAAGGCCAGATGGCCGTCGTGCAGGCTGCCCATGGTGGGCACAAAAGCGCGGTTCAAATTGCCGGCGAGAGCCTGACGTAACTCGGAAATCGTGTCGATGATTTGCATATGCACCAAGCCGCTCAGTAGCCGTGAAGCTCGTCTTGCGGAAACGTCTGCGCCTTGACTTCACCGACATAACGCCTTACCGCCTCTTGCACCGAGCCCGCGCCGCCTTGCATGAAGTTCTTGACGAAGCGCGGGCGTCGGCCCGGCGTCACGTCCAACATATCGTGCAGCACCAGCACCTGGCCCGAGCAGCCAACGCCGGCGCCGATGCCGATCACCGGGATGCCCAGGGTCTGGGTCAGCTCGGCGGCCAGGGCGGAGGGCACCATTTCCAGCACCAGCATTTGGGCGCCGGCCTCGACCAGCTCCTGCGCCTGGCGCTTCATCAGCGCCGCCGCGGCGTCCTCACGGCCCTGCACCTTGTAGCCGCCCAGCATGGTGACGGTTTGCGGCGTCAGGCCCAGATGCGCGCAGACGGGGATACCGCGCTCGGTCAGATAACGCACCACCGGCGCGGTCCAGCCGCCGCCTTCGAGCTTGACCATATGCGCGCCAGCCTTGAACAGCGCAGCCGCGCTCTTCCACGCCTCTTGCGGCGAAGCCTGGTAGCTGTCGAACGGCAAATCGCCAATGATCCAGGCGCTCTTGCGACCGCGCGCCACGCAGCGGGTGTGATAAACCATCTCGTCCAGGCTGACCGGTACGGTGCTGGTCTGGCCCTGCAAGACATTGCCGAGCGAATCGCCGACCAGCATCACGTCGACGCCGGCCTCATCCAGCAGGCTGGCAAAAGCGGCGTCATAGCAGGTCAGCATGGCGATCTTGTCGCCGCTGGCATGCATATCGAGCAAGCGCTGCAAGCTCATCGGTTTGCGTTCGGTCATGGTGTCACCTCGGTCCACTGATCTCGGGCAGGGCCAAATATGCCTCGCCCGCCAATTTGGCCGCAGTGTAGCCGGCCCCCCGAGGGTTTGCGCTAGGGCAGACAGTCCAATGCCAAGCACAATGCAAGGGCATGAGGCCCCCAGGCCTGTCGCTTCGCGCCAGACCGCCCCCCGAGGGGGACCAGAAACACTTGGGGGCGGCCCGGCGTTTTGTTTCTGGAGTAAGACCCGCATGACCTTGACCGAGTTGCGCTACATCGTTGCTGTCGCCCGCGAACGCCATTTCGGCCGTGCCGCCGAGGCCTGCCATGTGTCACAGCCCACGCTCAGCGTGGCGATCAAGAAACTCGAGGAAGAGTTGGATGTGCGCATCTTCGAGCGCGGTGCCAGCGAAGTCAGCGTGACGCCGCTGGGCGATGAGATCGTGCGGCAGGCGCAGTCGGTGATCGAGCAGGCCAGCGCCATCAAGGAAATCGCCAAACGCGGCAAAGACCCGCTGGCCGGCACCTTGCGACTTGGGCTGATCTACACCATCGCCCCCTATCTATTGCCGGCCCTGGTCAAGGGCGTGATCGAGCGCTACCCGCAGATGCCGCTGATGCTGCAGGAGAACTTCACCTCCAAGCTGTTGGAAATGCTGCGCACCGGCGAGCTGGACTGCGCGGTGCTGGCCGAACCCTTTCCCGACGCCGGCCTGGCGGTGGCACCGCTGTATGACGAAGACTTCATGATCGCCGTGCCGGCCGGCCACCCATTTGCCACGCGCAGCGAAATCAGCGCCGAGGAGCTCAAGCAAGAAACCATGCTGTTGCTGGGCGCCGGGCATTGCTTTAGAGACCATGTACTGGAGGTCTGTCCGGAGTTCGCGCGCTTCTCCAGCGACGCCGAGGGCATACGCAAGAGCTTCGAGGGCTCATCCCTTGAGACCATCAAACATATGGTTGCGTCGGGCATGGGCGTGACGGTGGTGCCGGCCTTGAGCGTGCCCAAAGAAATCCAGCCCCATCTTCGTTATGTGCGTTTTGCCGCACCGGTGCCGACGCGCCGCGTGGTGCTGGCCTGGCGCAAGACCTTCACGCGCTACGAGGCCATCGCCGCGCTGCGCAATGCGGTCTATGGCTGTGAGCTGGCCGGGGCCACACGCTTGTCATGAACACCACGCCGGCGCTCTACGAGCTGAACAGCGCGGTCGAGGCGCTGGCGGCCGAGCTGTCTGCTTTGGCGCCGCAGCCGCAGCAGATTGTGCAGCTGGCCAATTTGGCCTGGCATCAGCGTGAACGCAACTCGACCTGGGCGCTTGAGCTAGCCGAGCGGGCCGAGCAGGGCATGCCGGGTTTGCCTGCTGAGCAAGCACAAGGCGTGGCCTGGCGCCTGCAGCTGGCGCGCATCGACGTTCGCCGCCTGCGCAGCGAGTCCGGGCCTGACGAGACCTTGGCCAGAGGCATCTTGCAAGACGCCGAGTCGGCGGCCGACTGGGTCATCGCCGCAGATAGTTGCTGGGTCTTGTCGCAGCTGGCGATCAGCGCCGGCAGCAGCCCGGGCTGCTGGGCCTGGCTGGAACGGGGCGCCGACTATGCGGGCCGTGCGGGTGACAGCAGCCGGCGGCAGATTCTGCAATGCAGTCAGGCGCGCTACGCCGGCTTTTCCGACCATGAAGCGGCCGAGCGGCGTTGGGGCGACAGCTTTGCCCGTGACCGTGCCGCTCAGCCGCCAGCGGTGGCCGCGATCACCCAGCTGTACGCCGCGCATCGCGCGCAGCGCGCCAGTCAGCTCAGCGAGGCCGTGCAGAATTTCTCGGCCGTGATCGAGCCGCTGCAGCAGGCCGGCTTCATCCGTGAAGCGATCCTTGCGCAGGTCAATCTGGGCAGCGTTTTCAATGATTTGAACGACCCCCAGGCCGCGCTGGAATGGATGGAGCATGGGCTTGACCTGGCCCATGCCCATGGCTGGCCCAACAGCATCGCGGGTTGCCAGGTGCAGCTGGGTGAAACCTTGCGTTTGCTGGGTCGGCTGGACCTGGCCGAGCAGCAGTTGACGGCCGCCCGCCACTGCCTGGCGGCATGGCCCGAGGCGCGCAATTTTGCGGTGACCTTGAGCTATCTCGGCCGGCTTGCTCTCGATCAGCAGCGCCCGCTTGAGGCCAGCGCGCTGTTCACCGAGCTGCAGGCCTTGATCGGCCATGCCGACCTGCAGCTGACCGCCCAACGTGGGCAGGCGCATGCGCTGCTTGAGCTGGGTCGGCTGGACGAGGCCGAGGCCTGCACGCGCGACGCTTTGCAAAAGGCCGGCAGCCGTGGCGCGGCGGAGCTGGAGGTCGAACTCTGCCTGTTGCTGGCGCGTATCGTGCAGCGCCGGCCGGCCGCCCCCGAGGGCGCCGCGTTGCGGCATTTGGAATGCGCCAACCGCGGGGCCAAGTCCATCGCCGGCTATAAGAACAGCGGCGAGTTGCTGAACGCGCTGGCGCAAGCCTACGCCGAGGCGGGACGTTACCGCGAGGCCTTCGAGGTCAGCCAGCAAGCGGCGAACTCGCGCGCCCAATCACTCAGCCGCGAGTCGGCGAACCGGCTTGAGTCCTTCCAGCTGCGCAATTTGAACGAGAGCGCCCGCGCACAGGCCGAGCATTTGCAGCAGCTGGCCGAGGCCGAACGCCAGAAGGCGGCGCTGATGCAAGGCAATAACGCGACGCTGGAAAAGCTCGGTCTGATCGGTCAGCAGCTGACTCAGCACCTGGATCTGGACTCGGTGTTTGCCGCCCTGAGCCAGCATATTCCGACGCTGCTGGACGCCCGCGCCTTCGAGATCTTTCTGCTTGACGAAGATGGCCAGGGCCTGCACACGGTGTTCGGGCTGGAAGATGGCGAGCCGATACCGCCCGACCGAATAGCCTTGGCCGATGCCGCCTCCAACGCCGCGCGCTGTGCCCGCGAGCGCTTGGCGCTGTCGGTGCAGCTCGCCGCCGACGGCAGTGACCCCAGCCAGGTGCCCGGCACCATGCGCACACTCAGCGCTCTGTTCGCGCCGCTCTTGATTGGCGAGCGCCTGCTGGGCGTGGTGACGGTGCAGTCACCGCAGGCCAATGCTTACGGCGAACATGAGCGTATGGTGTTCCGCACCCTGAATGCCTATACCGCGATTGCGCTGGATAACGCGCGTGCCTATCGGCATCTGCAGCAGGCCCAAAGCCAGCTGCTGGCGCAGGAGAAACTGGCCGCCTTGGGCGCGCTGGTGGCCGGCATTGCGCATGAGTTGAACACGCCGCTGGGCAACAGCTTGCTGATGGCCAGCACCTTGGAGCAAAGAACGCTTGAGGTGGAGCGTGCCGCCACCGCCAAGGCCTTGCGGCGCAGTGAGCTGGAAAGCTATTTCGAAGAAGCCAAGGCGATGACGCGCCTGATCACGCTGGGCCTGGAGAATGCCGCTCGATTGATCGGCAGCTTCAAGCAAGTGGCGGTGGACCGCACCGCCGAACAGCGCCGGCCCTTTGATCTGGCTCAGCTGTGCGAGCAGGTGGCCGCGACGCTGCAAGCCAGCATACGCAAGCGCGGCCACCGGCTGACGCTGGACATTCCGGCCGACATCTTGCTCGACAGTTTCCCCGGCCCCTTCGGCCAGGTGATCAGCAATCTGATCGAGAACGCGATGGTGCATGGCTTCGGGGAGCGGCGCGACGGCGAGATGCGCTTGAGCGCCAAGCTGCTCAAGTCGGAAGGGGTTGAGCTGCGCTTCCAGGATGACGGCGTGGGCATCAATGCCGCGCATGCCGCACGCATTTTTGAGCCCTTCTTCACCACCAAGTTCGGCCAGGGCGGCAGCGGGCTGGGGCTCTCGGTCAGCCACAACATCGCCAGCTCGCTGCTCGGCGGCAGCTTGACGCTGGACCGGTCGTTCAGCCAAGGCAGCTGCTTTGTACTGTGCCTGCCGCTGAAGGCACCACGGGTCGAGGCCGAACAAGCGCAAGAAGCGGGTGGGCAAAGCGCGCTGGATTCTTGAAACTCCAGGCCATCCGAAACTCCAGGCCCCAGCCACATGACACGCTTTCAGTTCCAAATTCATGGCCTGCCTGCCGCCGAATTTTCACCGCTGTTCGATCTGCCCGAGGCCGCTTTGCAGAGTCGCCACATACAACGCCGCGTGGTTGCCGAGGCGCACGACGCGCCTTGCCGCGTCAGTTTGATCGACGCCGAGCCGGGCGAGGAAGTGCTGCTGCTGCCCTATGCCCACCATGAGCTGGCAACACCCTACCGCAGCAGCGGGCCGATTTTTGTGCGGCGCGCGGCAAGCTCGCCACAGTTGCCGCCGGGCGAGGTGCCCGACTCGCTGCGCCGGCGCCTGCTGGCTCTGCGTGTCTATGACGCGGCCGGCTGGATGCTGGGCTGCGACGTCAGCGAAGGCCATCAACTGGAGGCGCTGATGGAGCGCCTGCTGACGCTGCCGGGCAGCGCCTTCGTCAATATTCATTACGCGCGCGCCGGCTGCTACGCGGCCCGTGCCACCTTGGCCTGAGTTGAACCTAGATTCGGTAGTTGACCGCTCTCCAATGTGAATGAACATCGATGAACACTGAGAACAATCGCGTTTACAAGATTCGGGCGTTTTCAACTGCCGAATCTAGGTTGAAAGGCCCCGCCATGACGGATACGAGCACCAGTTATCGACGCATACGCACCGCCATCGAGCGCCTTGCGCTGGCCGGCGAACCGTTGGCGCTGCAGACCTTGGCCGATGAAGCCGGCTTGAGTCAATTTCACTTTCAGCGCAGCTTTGTCAGCATGGCGGGCGTGACGCCCAAGGAGTTCGCCCAGGCCTTGGCGCTGGAGCGGGCCAAGCAAAGCCTCAGCCAAGCCGCCTCGGTGATGGAGGCGGCTTGGGGCGCCGGCCTGTCAGGGCCGTCCCGGCTGCATGACCTGTTTGTCGGCCTGGACGGCATCACGCCGGGCGAGTTCAAGTCCGGCGGGGCGGGGCTGACGCTGCGCTGGACCATGGCCGAGACCTTGCTGGGCGACATCTGGCTGGCGGCCAGCGAGCGAGGCGTGGTGTCGCTGGTGTTCAGTCGCGGCGCCGCGCCCGCGCAATTGATCAGCGCCGCGGCCGTCAAGCTACCGCAGGCGCAGTGGCGCGAGGACGCCGGCGAACTGGCGCCTATCGTCACCGAACTGCAACGCCGCATGCAGGGCCTGGGGCCAAGCCGACCGATCGGCCTGGCCTTGTCGGGCACACCGCTGCGTTTGAAGGTTTGGCAGGCTTTGATGGCCGTGCCCGAGGGGCAGGTTTTGTCCTATGGGCAGTTGGCGCAGCTGGTCGGTGCGCCCAAAGCCGTGCGTGCGGTGGCGAGCTGCGTGGCGGCCAATCCGATTGCCTATTTGATCCCCTGCCACCGGGTGATACGGGCGAATGCGGAGTTTGGCGAATACCGCTGGGGCCCGCAAACCAAGCGGGCCTTGCTGGGGCTGGAGTTGGCAAGGGCGGGCTAGCTTGCTGGTGGGCGCAGGCATTTTTCAGCGCCTCGACTCAAGCTGCCAAATTTGCGCGCCTTGTCAGCATTGCTTTGCATAACGTCCAAAATTGATGGGAAGATGTGCCCGACTTCTTCCATCCTTCTTCGCTACTAATGTTCTCGCTCTCCAACATCATCCGGGTCTTGCTCTTGCTGATGACCGTGAGCGTCGTCTGGCATCACCGGCTTGAGTTGCTCGACCTGTTGGCGACCAAGGCCGCCGTTGTGAAGCCGATTGTTTTTGACAATGGAACGGTACGGCAATTCGCGCCGGCCTCGGAGCCGCAGGCGGCGATCTCGCAGCCGACAATTCCCCACGGCGTCATGCGCCGGTGCACAAAGGGTTCCGAGGTCAGCTATTCCAGCTCGGCATGCCCGCCCGGGGCCAAGGAAAAGGCGTTGTCGACCGACAGGTTCAACGTGGTTCCCGGCAAGTAGAGTAAGCCCAATCAGGTTGGCCGACTGAGTCAGCGCCAAGCGCGCAGTCACCCTAGGCGGGCGCCACTGAGTTCACGGAGCCGTCACCTTAGGCCGTTACGTTGGTAGTATGCTGATTCAGCGCTCGCTGGCAGCAGGGGCGTCCTTGCCACTTGTTGAACATTCCGATGCCGCGTCGAAAGTGAAGTTCAAGCCAGCAACGCTTACTGAAGCCTTGCAAGCGGGTTTGCAGGCCCAGCTGCCCCACATGACCGAAACGGACTTGTGTCAACGACGGCAAGCGCTTCAACGGAGAGCCCGACGATGAGTCCAACCTTTTTGGCCCGCCCTTTGAGCGTACTGCTTTGCGTGGCGATGGTTGCAATTCCAATGCCGGCGCGCGCCGAGCAGAACATTCGTTGCGAATCGCGTGGCTTCCACTACCGCTATTGCCGGATTGACACGCAGGATCGGGTCGAGCTGGTTCGGCAGTTGTCCGGCAGCAGTTGCCGCGAGAACCGCTCCTGGGGGTATGACCGTTATGGCGTTTGGGTGGACCGGGGCTGCGCGGCCGAGTTCCGCGTTGGCAAAGATGACAACAAGCATCACGACCGCAACAAGGCCATTGGCATCGGCGTGGCGGTAGTAGGCTTGGCAGCCTTGGCGGCGCTGGCCTCCAGCCGCAATCAGCAAGCCGGCCAAGAAGGCGGCGAGGTGCAGAACTGGTCGGTCGGCAGCTTCAGCGGCTATGACGAAGCCGAGCGCACCAATGTGCAGCTGACCATCTTGCCAGGCGGGTCGGTGAAGGGCCGCGCTGGCAACAACGAGTTCACCGGCCAGCTCGCCGGCGACCAACTGCAAGCCGGCCGGCAGCGCTTCAAGATCAGCCGGCAGGGCCAGGGCTTTCTCGCCGTTGATGTCAACAACCCCCAGCACCGCGTCCAGTTCAATCTGGCCGGCGGCGGCTATTGACCCGAGATCACCATGCTGAAAGTTCTTTTTCTTCTACGCTTGCTATGCGCGGGACTGAGTCTGTTTGTGGTCATTCAGGCCCACGCTCAAGCGCAAAGTCAGCCCGCAGCATCGGCGCCCGAGGCTTCTGGCTTTTTTGACCCCACGGGCCTCGCGCCGCGCCCAGCGATGGTGGAGCTGGCGCCGCCGGTGCTGCGCCCGGCGGCGGTGGACACGCTCGCCACCTTGCGCCTGCGCGGTGTCTTGCGTGTCGGCGTGGTGCCGGTGGTGCCGATGGTGATGCGCAATGCCAAGGGTGAGTTCAGCGGCTACAGCGTTGACATCGCGCGCCGCTTGGCCGATGACATGGGCGTCACGGTCGAGTTTGTGCCCACCACCTGGATCGATTTGATCCCGGACTTGATCGCTCAGCGTTTTGATCTGATCGCGAGCGGCCTTTGGGTGACCACCCCGCGTGCGCTGGTGGTCAATTTCACCCAGCCGACGGCGACCGAGAGCGTGCATATCGTCGCCAGCACGCGTCAACCCAAAAAGTTGCACAGCGTCGCCGAGGTGGATCAGCCCAATGTGACTGTCGCCGTGGGCGCGGGCACGCCCGAGGTCGCGCTGGCCAAGCGCTTGTTCCCTCGTGCCAAACTTTTGCAGGTCGAGGGCGAGCCGTTTGGCCCGGTACTGAAGGGCCAAGCCCAAGTGGCCTTGCTGGCTACGCTAGCGCCGGCGGCCATTGCGCGCGCCGTGCCCGAGCTCTATTTGCCTTTCCAGTTGCCGGTCGGCAGCACGATGGCGGCCTTGGCGGTGCGCAAGGGCGACCCCGATTTCCTGAGCTTTTTGAACACCTGGATCGCCATCCAGCGCCAAGCGGGCTGGCTCGATGAGCGCCTGCTGCGCTGGAGTCTCGCGCCTGAGCCAGCACCCTGAAGACCCATGCCATTTCAAATGAGGAACAGCAATGAACACCAGACCGTTTGCTTTGACCATCTTGGTGCTCTCGGTTCAATCCAGCGCCTTTGCCATCAACGCCAAGTACGCGCAACAACTGGAGCGCTCCGGCTGCACACAAATTTCTGAAGGCCAAGGCTGTGACATCACCAAGACCAAGGCCGAAAACGCCAAGGCCGGCTTCGTCAATGAAGCCGCGGCGGCTACGCCCAAAGCCAGCCCGGCCGCAGCCAACCCCTACGCCGGCCAATGGGTCGCCAAGGCTGACTCGGGCGCTACGGTCGCCAGCATACGCATCGACGCCAAAGAGCATGTTTGGGTCAACGGCAAGCAAGTCAAAGCCAAGCGCAGCGATGGTGGCCTGGCGTTCAAAACCGGCACCCTCAGCTTCAGAATTCAAGGCGACCGCCGCCTGCAGGGCGAGGACACCTGGATCGACAGCGACGCCGGCACCAAGGGCAAGATCGTCAGCGAATAGTCCCGCCGGCAGCGACGCGGCGCCAGTGCCGCAGCCGGCCGCTCCAGCGCCTATCGCAAGATGACCCACACCGAAGCGGTGCGCGTCGCCGAAATGGCCCTGCAAGTGGGGCGGCTGCAAAAGGTCGGCATGCCCTGATGTGTTGCTCCGGTGCAGAAATGCAAGACCTTCACTGCTACAGTAAATTCAGCCCGATCGGGCTCAGTGTTTTGCAAACTAGGAGAACCCCGTGAGTGTAAAAATGCGAAGCCGCGGCCTGCTTCAGGCACTACTTTTGACAGCCGCCGCATGCGTCGGCTTTGCCACACCTGAAGTCGCGCAGGCCTACGAGGACGGTTGGCGCACTTGCGCCGAAGAGAACCAGACCTGCCAGGTCTCCGGCCGGGCCGTGGTGCGCTACGGCGCCGATGGATGCTGGGTCAGCCGCTCGGTTTCCAACAATGTGGATTGCAATAACGACACCTTCGGCGACCCAGCGCCGCGTGTGGCCAAGCGCTGCCAAGTTCGCATCAGCGGCAACGACGGCAGCGGCAACTACCCCGGCACGGCCTTGGGCTGGAGCTTTTGCGCCGCCGAGGGTGAGTACTGCCAATTCAAAGGCGCCGCCGAAGTGCGCTTCGGCCAGGGCACTAGGTTTGTCAGCCGCACGGCCTACGGCGGCGTGCGCTGCGACGTCGCGGACTTTGGTGACCCGGTGCGCGGCGTGACCAAGTTCTGCGAGATTCGCCGCTCGGCTCACCAGAGCCATGAGAACAGCAACCAGGGCTCCTGGGACGGTTGGGGCTCCGGCTCTTCCGCCAATGCTTGGCGTTATTGCGCAGCGGAGAATGACAACTGCCGCATCAAGGGCAGCGGCCTGGTGCGTTTCGGTGATGGCCGCAACTGGAAGACTCGCACGATGAAGGGCGACGTGGCCTGCAATGTGCGGACTTTTGGTGACCCTGCATACGGCGTCGGGAAGCATTGCGAGGTGCAGGTCGGCAATTACAACGACGGCGGCGACTCGACCAGCTGGACCCGTTGCGCGGCTGAAGGTGAAAACTGCGACTTCAACGGCTTCGCGCAAGTGCGCTACGGCGCGAACGGCCGCTACGTCTACCGCGACGGCAGCAATGGCGTGCCATGCCGCAATAGCTATTTTGGCAACGACCCTTACCCGGGCCGCGGGAAGACCTGCGAGATCAAGCGCTGAAACGGGTGCTCCGGCAAGCCCCTAGCGCTCAATCTGATAGCGCGCCAACAAGGCGCTGTACTGCGGCGAGTTCTTGTAGTCGCTCATGGCGGCCGCAAAGCGACTCGCCAGGGCGCCGTCTTTGAGCGCGAAGGCAATGTAGTTTTGCGTCACGCGGACAGGCGGCGAGAGCGGCTGCACCGCTGCCAGCTCCGGCCTGCCCTTGAAGGCGCCGACAAAGTCGCCCCAGTTGACCACCGCTATCTCGGCGTGCCCGGCCTTGAGCATGCGCAGCAGGTCCTGCATATTGTTGGCCTCGAGCTTTTTGATGCCGTCGAGCTCTTCGCTGCCGAAGGCGAAGCCGCGCACCACGATGGGCCTGCGTGTGGCGAGAAAACGCGCCAACTGCCCGTCGTAAGTGACTTCCGCCGCGCGCTCCTTCAACACGATGAAACGAATCTCGGAGGAGGTCAGCAAATTGCCGGCGAGAAAAACCGCCCATGCCTCGCGTTCGGGTGTGCGCGCGATATAGGTCACCGCATGGGCCTGACCCATCTCGACCCTCCGAAGCGCGCGCTTCCAGGGCAGGCTTTCCCATTTGACGCCGAGCCCGAGCTTGCCCGCCACCGCGGTCACCAGCTCGATATGCAGGCCGGTCAGCTGAGCGTCGACCACCATCTCGAAGGGCGGATATTGCTCGTCGCCGCGTACCACCGTGATCTCGGTCTGCGCCGACGCAGCGGCAGTCAACAGCAGTTGCAGGCCGAGCCCGCCTAGCCAGGCAAATGCACGCCGAATGATTGCCATAGCGTCTCCTTTCCTTTGCGGAGCCCCTGAGCCCGGCTAGTGGAGCACAAAGCCCGGCCCTATGCGTAGAAATTGGCAGTCAGGGGCCGAACTTGGACTGGCCATGGGCCGAGGGTTTTCTGGGGATTGCTTGGCCTTCAAGCTGAAATAATCCGGGTTCTGCCAACCCCGGCAAGCCGCCCGTTCTGCTTTCGCTCCTTCCTGCCCATGCAATTGTTTTTGACCGATGACGATTTCACCCAGCTGGAGTTGGCCCTGGCAAGCGCCGGCGCCGCGGCAGAACCGGCAGAGCGCGTCGCCTTGGCCTGGCATTTGCGTGAGCGCGATACCCGCCGCGCCCGCAAACTGGCCGAACAAGCGTTGGCCGAGCTGCCGGCCGGCCCGGACGGTGACAGCCCGGTCGCCCGCCTGCGTCTGCGCCTGCAGTTGCTGCTGGCCGAATGCCATTGGCTGTTTGCCGAACTCGAGGCGGCCGAGGACCAGGCGCTAGCCCTCGTTCAACAAGCCGGCCGGCTGGAGGATGTGCTGGTGCTGGCCGACGCCCATCTGTTGTTGGCGCATATCGCCGGCGACCGAGGTGATCTGGCGCGCCGCTGCAGCGAGCTGGATGTGGCGGCGGCGGTGGCGGTCGGCAGCGGTGACGATTTCCGCATGGCGTTTGCGCAGCTCTGCATTGCGCATGCAGCGCTGCGCCAAGACAGCGCCGCGGCCTCGGCCCAATGGGGCGGGCATGTGCGCGAAATGCTGGCGCGGCCGGTGCACCCAGCACTGCACATCATCTGCAATGAGTTCCTGACCTTCGAGGCCTTGCAGAGCTCGGACTTTGCCACCGTGTTCCGCGTTTGCAGCCACACGGTCAGCGTGCTGAAGCGGGCCGGCATGGTGCGCCAGATTGCCTTGTCGATGACGATGCTGGGCGTCGCTTTTGCGAATTTGAATGACGATACGCAGGCGTTGGAGTGGATGCAGCGCAGCCTCGATCTGGCGCGCCCGACCGGATGGCCCCTGGTGCTGGGCAATGCCTTGTTGCAGGTCAGCAGCGTGCAACGCTCATTGGCTCAGTTTGGCGCGGCCGAGGCGGCCTTGAACGAGGCGCTGGGTTTGCTCGCGCCGCTGCAGGGCTCGCGCACTTATGCGCTGGGTCTGGTCTATTTGGCCGAGCTGCGGCGCGATCTGCAGCAGCCACAGGCCGCCCTGACCGCCGCCCAGACGGCCGCACGCCAGCTCGAAGCGAGCAGCGCCAGCCAGCCCAATCTGGATTTGCGGCTCAATGCCATGGCGGTGGCGGCGCTGTCTTTGTCTGAGCTCGGCCGCCCCGACGAGGCCTTGGCCATGGCCGAAGCCGCGATGCGACTGGTGCAAGGGGCGGGCCTGCCGCTGCACCAGTCGGACGCCTTCGCCACCCTCGCCACCCTGCACCGTCGCCACGCCTTGCCGCCGGCGCCGGATATGCAGGTCGCCAGCGCCAGCCTGCATTACCTGTTGCTGGCGCTGCAGGCCTTTCCGGCGGAGTTGCAGCACAACGCGGTGCCGCCGAGCGTGTATGACGCGATCGCGGCCGAGTACGCGCGTTTGGGCGACACCGCGCAGGCCTATGCCTACGCCCAGAAAGCGCGCGCCGCCAGCGAAAGCGTGCACGGCCAAGACGTCAGCAAGCGCCTGATCTTGCTGGAGGCAAGGTTCCACACCGAGCGCGCCGCCGCCGAGAGCGAGCATCTGCGCCAGCTGGCCAGCGCGGCGGCCGAGCGGGCCGAGCTGCTGAGCCAGACCAGCGCCACCCTGGAGCGTCTGAGTCTGATCGGCCAGGAGATCACCGGTCATCTGCAAGAGCAGGCGGTCTACGCCACCTTGGACAGCCATGTGCATGGCCTGCTCAAGACCGACCACTTCAGCGTCTATTTGTGGGACGAGGCCGGCTCGCAGCTGCTGCTGGCCTATGGCGCCGAGGCGGGCACGCGGCTGGCCGGCTTTGCGATCCCGCTGTCGCACGCCGCCTCCCATGTGGCGCGCTGCGCCCGCCAGCGCCAGGAAGTGTTTTTGGAACTGGACCCGCTGGGCGGCAAACGCAACCCGATACCGGGCTCATTGCGAACGCTCAGCGCCATGTTCATGCCCTTGAATGCCGGCGAGCAATTGCTGGGCGTGATGTCGATTCAGTCGGCCGAGGCGCAGGCTTATGCCGACCGTGAGCGGCTGATCTTCCGCAGCCTGGCGGCATACGGTGCGATCGCGATCGAGAATGCCCGCAACTACCGCCGGCTGGAGGCCACCTTGCTCAGCTTGCATCGGGCGCAGGCCGAGGTGCTGGAGAAAAATCAGGAACTGGAACGCGCCTACCAGTCGCTCAAGGACGTCAGCCTGACCGACCCGCTGACCGGCCTGCGCAACCGGCGGTTTTTGGAGCAGAACCTGGCCGCCGAGGTCAGCCAATGCCTGCGTCACTACAGCGCCTGGCGGCAGCAGCCCCTTTCGGACGGGGCCGGCCCACTGGCGATGCCGGCCGACGCCGACCTGATCTTCTTCATGGTCGATATTGACCATTTCAAACGCGTCAACGATGACTGGGGCCACCCGGCCGGCGACGCGGTGCTGGTGCAGATGCGGGAGCGCCTGCAGCTGGCTTGCCGTGATTCCGACTATCTGGTGCGCTGGGGCGGCGAGGAGTTCTTGGTGGTGGCGCGCGCGACCAACGCCGGCGCGGCGCCCGAATTTGCCGAGCGCATCCGCCTGGCCGTTGCCGAGCGACCCTTTGACGTCGACGCCGCAGCGCAGCTGGCGCTGACTTGCTCGGTCGGCTATGCGGCGCTGCCCTTTATCGCCACCCAGCCCGAGCGGCTGGACTGGCAACAAGTGGTGGGGCTGGCCGATCAGGCGCTGTATATGGCCAAACGCGGCGGACGCAATGCCTGGGTGGGCCTGAGCGCCAGCGCGTTGACGCCGACCGTCGGCGACATCAGCACGCTGCTGGCCGCCCCTCAGGCCGGCGTCGATGCGGGCCTGTTGATGGTGGCCGCCAGTCAGCCGCTGAACTGCGCCGTCAAGCCGACACACCCAGGGCCTGCAGCAACAAGCCCGCCGCCAAGGCGGATGACTGTGGGTTCTGGCCGCTGATCAGCTGACCGTCGCGCAGGGCGTAGGGCTGCCAGTCGGCGCCGCCCTCGAACTTGCCGCCCAGCTCACGCAGCCGGGTTTCCAGCATGAAGGGCACCACGTGTTCCAGTCCGACCGCGCGTTCTTCGCTGTCGGTGAAGGCGTTGACGCGCAGGCCCTCAACGATGGACCGGCCGGTCGGGCCGCTTGGCGTGACCAGGCCGGCGGCGCCATGGCAGACCGAGGCGATCAGCTTGCCGCCGGCAAAGGCTTGCTCAACCGCGCGCGTCACGCCGGCGTCGGTGGGCAGGTCCCACATCGTGCCGTGGCCGCCGGGGAAGAACAGGGCGTCGAAGTCAGCGCTGTCCTTCTCGGCAGCGGGGGGGGTTTGGGTGATCAAGGCCTGCAGCGAGGCGTCGGCCAGGAAGCGCTCGACGACCGCATCGTTCTCACCGCAGCCGGCCGTTCTCGGTCCTCTACCCGCAGAACCGCCATATGTCGGCGCGCGTGCGGGTGTTTGTGGACTTTCTGAGCGAGGCGCTGAGTCAGCCGTAGTCGATCTGATTTGACGGCCAGGTCCGAAATTCCGCTCGTAGGCGGACGGCGCTTGCGTGGCGCTTTGCTTTGTGTAAAATATCTACCTATTGGTTGGTTTGTATTTTTACAAAATCGGAACGAGGGCCTCAATCCGGCTGCGTAAATTTCCACCCAATCAATGTGCGTGCAGATTCGTCTGCATTTTTTTAGACCAATAAATCTACCTAGTAGTAGGTTGTTTTAAGGAGTCAATCATGACTGCAATGTTTAACGGAAAGAAGCTCTTGGTCGTCGGCGGCAGCAGCGGCATGGGCCTGGAAACCGCACGGCTGGTGCTTGAGCAGGGAGGGCGGGTGGTGATTGTCGGCCGCCATGCGGCGAAGATCGAGGCCGCGCGCCGGATGCTGGCGGAGTTGGGCGAGGTGACGGCTTTGAGCGCCGACCTGAGCAGCGACGCCGGCGTGGCCAGCCTTGTCCAAACTTTGGACGCCGAGCATCAAGACATCGATTTGCTGGTCAATGCGGCCGGCGTCTTCTTCCCCAAGGCCTTTTTGGACCACAGCCGCGCCGATTACGAGCAATACCTGAACCTGAACCGGGCCTTCTTCTTCGTGACGCAAAAGGTCGCGCAAAACATGGTGGCGGCCGGCCGCAAGGGCGCCATCGTCAACATCGGCTCGATGTGGGCCAAGCAGGCGATTCAGGCGACGCCGTCGAGTGCCTATTCGATGGCCAAGGCCGGTCTGCACTCGCTGACCCAGCATCTGGCGATGGAGTTGGCCCAGCATGGCATCCGCGTCAACGCGGTGTCGCCGGCGGTGGTGCAGACGCCAATCTACGAGGGCTTCATTCCTAAGGACGAGGTGCACGGTGCGCTGCAAGGCTTCAACAGTTTCCATCCGATCGGTCGGATCGGCACGCCACGCGAGGTTGCCGAGGCGATTGGTTTCTTGCTGTCCGACAAAGCCGGCTGGGTTACCGGCGCCATTTGGGATGTGGATGGGGGCGTGATAGCCGGTCGTGTCGCGCTCTGAATGACTTAGGCGGGTTGGCCAAATGGGGTTGGCCAAATGGGGTCAGGTTCATTTTTCGGCTCGGCGAACGGCGAAGGCGAGGAAAAATGAACCTGACCCCAGTTTCCAGAGCCCAGCGATATGGGTAGAACAGTAAAATGCGCCTATCTATTGGTTGGTTAGCCTGGTGAAATTCCGATGAAGCATTTTTCCGAACTGACGGCCTCGGCCGAGCGCATTGTGGATGCCGGCGAGGCCTTGATACAGCGCGTCGGCTACAACGGTTTTTCCTATGAAGACGTGGCCCAAATGGTGGGTATTCGCAAGCCCAGCATCCATCACCATTTCCCGACCAAGATCGAGTTGGGCGTGGTGGTGACGCAGCGCTATACCCATCGCTTCCGCCAGGCCTTGCTGCATATCGAGGGCACGCAAGCACGCGCGCCGGAGCGCTTGCGCGCCTATGCCCAGCTGTTCGAGACGACGTATGCCGAAAATCGTCGGCTCTGCGTCTGCGGCATGTTGGGCGCCGAGTCCGACTCCCTGCCGGCCGAGATCAACGCCGAGGTGCGGCGGTTCTTCGAGATCAACATCGCCTGGCTTGAGAGCGTGCTCACGCAGGGGCAGCAGGCCGGTAGCTTGAAGCTGGGCGTTTCCACGCAGGATTGGGCCGAAACCATCTTGGCCACGCTCGAGGGCGCGATGCTGGTCGGGCGCGGCCTGCAGTTGGGCCGGGGCCCACGGCAGCTGATGGACATCTTGTTGGCTTCGCTGGGAGCCTGAGGCCTTTTTGCCCGATGTGCCGATCGGCTCGCCTGCTGCGCGCGCTGAATCCAACCCAGTCAAAACAAGGGTTCAGGATTGACTCAGTCGGGCGCAGCGCCACCCGCATGCGCTCTCAACCAGCCGATACGCCCTTGACCCGCTTCATTCAGGCGCGCCACAAAGGCGTCGGCGTCCGGCGCCGGTAGCGCAAAACTGAACTCGACCTGGCTGCCATGCTGCACCGACAGCAGTTGCGCCCGGGCGGCCTCGATCTCGCGCCGCAACAAGCCCTCGAAGGCGTAGGGCAGCGTGCAGCGCAGCGTTTGCAGCTTGACGAGCGGAATCTTCTCGGCCTTCAGCAGCGCCTGCGCCACCGCATCGGTATAGGCGCGCACCAGGCCGCCAGCGCCAAGCTTAGCGCCGCCCCAGTAGCGCACCACGGTTGCCAGCACGCCTTCCAGGTCTTGATGCCGCAAGACCTCCAGCATCGGCCGTCCGGCGGTGCCGCTGGGTTCGCCATCGTCGACCGCCGCCGACTGGCCGCCGCCCGAGAAGGCCCAGCACACATGCACGGCGCCGGGGTGTTCGGCCTTCAAGGCGGCCACCCTGGCGCTGGCGCCGGCGCGGTCGGCCATCGCCTCCACGCAGCCGATGAAGCGGCTCTTCTTGATGATCAATTCGCTGTGGACGGGGTGGGCAAGGGCGTTGGGCATGGCCTATTTTCGCGCCTGCCGCGAGCGGTCGATTCAGGGCTTGGGCGCTGCCGCCGCCTCCAGCAGCATCGCTTTGGCCAGCCCGGCACCAATATGGCGTTTGAAGATCGCCTCCAGCGTGCCGTCCCTGTGCATCTCAGCCAGCGCCTTGCGCAGGCCTTGCCGGTCGGCCTCGCTGACCCGCTGGCGCGAGACCACCAGTCCGGCGCTGACACGGTCTTGCGGCGCCCAGTCGAGCACACTGATCGGTTCCTGCATGCCTTCGCCGCGCAAGATCATGGGCCAGTTGGTTGGCAGGGCCAAGATGGCGTCGGCGCGGCCGAGCTTGAAAACCCGCGCCGCTGTCTCAAAATCCGGCACCTCGGTGACCCGCTGTTGGGCGCGCAACTTGTCCAGCCAGGCGTCAAAGACCTGCCCATGCTTGAAGCTCTTGACCACCACCACCGAGCGCGTGCTGTCGGCCAGAAAGGCCTCGGGGCTGTTCAGCCTGGCGGCCAGCTCGCGCCGCAGCAAGGCGTAGTTTCGCGTCTGCAGATAAAGCATGAACTCGGCATGTTTTTCCCGCTCGGGGCTGGGTATGCCGGACACGCTGAGGTCCAAATTGCTTCTAGCCAGCTGATCCCAGATGCGCACGCGCGACTCCAGCACGGTGTTGAAGACACAGCCGCTGCGCCGGGCCAATTCGTTGACGATGTCGAGATCAATGCCCGCGTAAGCGCCGCTTGCGTCGCGGTAATAGAGCACGCCATGTTCATAGAAGGCGAGCTTGTAGGGGCCACAAGTCGGGCCCTCTCGCTGGGGGGGCTGGGCGAGTGCAGGGCCGCACAGCAGCAACGCGAAAGCCAACAGCGTCGGCTTGATCCAAGCAGGCATCGGTGATGAACCTCAACTAGAACGCGCTGTCCGCTGAGCGGATCTTGCTATCCCCAAGGCTCCCGAGTTTACGCAGCCGCAGCTGCTGCGACAATCAAGCACTATGCTGAAGTTCGACCTACTCAAGACCGAAGGCCACGCCCGCCGTGGCCAGATGACGCTCAACCATGGCGTCGTGCAAACGCCTATCTTCATGCCGGTGGGCAC
>JADMJQ010000264.1 GCA_018780415.1 Roseateles sp.
AGCTGGCCCATGGTGCCCTCGACCTCGGGGTGGCCCTTGTGGCCGATCATGATGAACTCATAGCCCTCGCGGTGCAGCTTGGCCACCTCCACATGCACCTTGGTGACCAAGGGGCATGTTGCATCAAAGACCTGAAAACCGCGCTCGGCCGCCTCGGCGCGCACCGCCTGGCTGACGCCATGGGCGCTAAACACCAGGGTGGCACCGGGTGGCACCTCGGCCAGGTCTTCGATGAAGATGGCGCCGCGCGACTTCAAGTCGTTGACCACATAGGTGTTGTGCACGATCTCATGGCGCACATAGATCGGCGAGCCGAACTTGAGCAGCGCGCGTTCGACGATCTCGATCGCGCGGTCCACGCCGGCGCAAAAGCCGCGCGGTTCGGCCAACAGGACCTCTTGCGGGTTTGACAACAAGGCGTCGTTCATCTCAAAGCACCCCGATCACATGGACTTCAAAGCTGACCGGCTGGCCCGCCAGCGGATGGTTGAAGTCGAACAGCAACCAGTCCGGGCCGACTTCGCGCACGCTGCCGGCATAGCTGCCCTGCCCGTCCGGGGTCGGGAACTGGATCACATCGCCGATGCTGTACTGCTCATCAGGGTCGCCCAGCTCATGCAGCAGGCTCAGCTTGACGCGCTGCAGCAGCTGCGGGTTGTGCTCGCCAAAGGCCTCGCCCGGCGCCAGCTCGAGCTGCGTACGCACGCCCTCGGCCAGGCCGATCAGCTTGGCCTCGATGGCGGGCGATAGCTGCCCGCTGCCGAGCGACAAGGTGGCGGGCTTGTCGGCAAAGGTATTGATCACATCGCTGCCGTCGGGCCCGGCCAAACGGTAGTGCAAGGTCAAAAAGGATCCGGCTTGGATGAGATTCATGGGGACAATGGTGACTAGACTGCGCGGATTTTAGGGCCAGTACACGCGCGACCCGCGCAGATGACCCGGACCCAACCGATTGCCATGCCTTTGACACACCTCCCCCCCGACGCTCGCCCACGCGAAAAGCTGCTTTCCCGCGGCCCCCAAGCGCTGGCCGACGCCGAGCTGTTGGCGCTCTTGCTGCGCACCGGCATTGCCGGCACGCCGGTGCTGCAGCTGGCGCAAAACCTGCTCGACCAGTTTGGCGGCTGGCATGGGCTGCTGCACGCAGGCGTGGCGGACCTGGCGGCCATCAAGGGCCTGGGGCCGGCCAAACGGGCCGAGATCGCGGCCGTGTTGGAGATTGCGCGCCGCTCCCTGCTGCAAGAATTGGCGCAGCGCCCGGTGTTCGACGCACCCGACACGGTCAAGCAATACATCCGCCTGAAGCTGGCGGGCCTCTCGCATGAAGTCTTCGCGGTGTTGTTTCTGGATGCCCAGCACCGGTTGATTGCGATGGAGGAGATGTTTCGCGGCAGCCTCACGCAGACCTCGGTCTACCCCAGAGAAGTCGTCAAGCGCGGGCTGGAGTTGGGCGCCGCCGCCGTGATCTTGGCGCACAACCACCCTTCGGGCGTGGCCGAGCCTTCGCGCTCGGACGAGATGCTGACCCAGACCTTGAAGTCAGCGCTGGCCTTGGTCGATATGCGTGTGCTCGACCATCTGGTGGTCGGCACGGGCGAGGTGATTTCAATGGCCGAGCGAGGGCTGATGTGAAGCCGACTCGGACCAGGACCCCGACCCCAACCCTGCACAGCCTGCAAGAGCTCAAATTGTTTCAGCGCGAACTGGCGCAGCGCCGCCAAGCGGCCGAGGAACAGGCCGCACGACTGGCCGCGGCGGCGCGGGCGGCGGACCAGGAGCGGCGCTTGTTCGAGCTCAGCGTGGGTGCGATCACGCCCTTGCCGGTGCAAGCATCTGCCCATGCGCCGCTGCACCGGGTGCTGCCGCCGCCCGAACCGCTGCAGCGCGAGGCCGATGAGCGCCTGGTGATGCAGCAAGCCCTGTCGGATGACTTTGACGTGGAGTCGCTGCTGGAGACCGACGACAGCCTGTCGTTTCGCCGGCCGGAGATCAGCCAGGAAGTGCTGCGCAAGCTGCGCCGAGGCCATTGGAGCTTGCAGGCCCAGCTCGACCTGCATGGCCTGCGCACCGATCAGGCCAGAGAGGCCCTGGGCACTTTTGTGCAGGACTGCGCCAAGCGCGGCCTGCGCTGTGTTCGTGTGGTGCATGGCAAGGGCCATGGCTCGCCCGGCCGCGAGCCGGTCTTGAAGGCACGCGTCCGGCGCTGGTTGGTGCAAAAGCAGCAGGTGCTGGGCTTTGTGCAGGCGCGTGCCAGCGACGGCGGCAGCGGCGCGCTGATGGTCTTGCTTCAGCAAGTGGACTAGCCGACTGGTGAGCCGCACCGGTGCGGCACCGACAATGGCTCCATGCAAGACATCACACCCACCACCACCTTGTTTGATTTGCTCGGCGGCGAAGCCGGCATCCGCCGCTTGGTCGACACGTTCTATGACCATATGGACCTGGAGCCGCAGTTCGCCTTGATCCGCGCGCTGCATCCGACCGACTTGACCGGCTCACGCGACAAGCTGCATTGGTTTTTATGCGGCTGGTCTGGCGGCCCGGACCTGTATATCGAGCGCTTCGGGCACCCGCGCCTGCGGGCGCGCCATCTGCCCTACTCAATCGGCATTGCCGAGCGCGACCAATGGCTGGCCTGCATGAGGCTGGCCATGCAGGCCAGCGATTTGGACGCCGATCTGCAGCAGCGGCTGGCGGAGTCTTTTCACGCCACCGCCGACTGGATGCGGAATCGGGGCGCCTGACTAGCCTTGGGCCAGCAGCTTGTTGGCCAAGGCCTTGATGGCCTGCGCGGCGTCACTGCCGGGGTAATGCTCCAGCACCAGCTGACGCTTGAGCACGGCTTGGCGCACCGACTGATCGGTCTTGACCTCGCCCATCAACTCCAGCTTGAAGGAATGCCCGGGCTGCGAGCCGACAAAGCGCTGCAAAACCTGCTGCAGCTGGCCGCAGATCAGCTTGCCTTCACCAACCCGGTTGGCCTGATTGACCAGCAGGCCGACTTCGCGCCGGCCTTGTTGAGTGGCCAGCACCTTGATGGTGGCATAGGCATCGGTCAGCGAGGTGGGCTCGGGCGTGGCCACCACCAGTACATCGGCGGCCATGGAAATGGAGAACAAGACGACGTCCGAAATACCGGCGCCGGTGTCCAGCAACACCCAGTCAAAGCGCGGTTTGACCAGCTCAAGAATATGCAGCAGCTTGTCACGCACGTCGGGCGTCAGGCGCGAATACTCGACCATGCCGGAGCCGGCCAGCAGCACCGAAAACCCGCATGGCGCCGGCAAAATCGCCTGCTCCAGCGTCGCCTTCTCGGTGAACACATCGTGCAGCGTCAGCTTGGGGTGTAAGTTCAACACCACATCCAAATTGGCCAGTCCCAGGTCGGCATCCAGCACCAACACTTTTTGGCCACGCAAGGCCAAGGCAGCGGCCAGATTGGCGGTCACAAAGGTCTTGCCCACGCCGCCCTTGCCGCTGGTCACAGCCAGCGTGCGGGCGCCACCACGGCCCGTAACGGGGCGAGAGGAGCCCGGCGAAAAGGCGCTTGGGCTGATTGCAGCAGGGTCTGTTGTCGTCGTACTCATTCACTGTCCTGTTGCGTTACTGCAAACAACATGCCCTTTTCCTCGGCACTGACCAAGGACTCAATTTGCGACTCAAGGCAAGCACGATTGCGGCCCTCGGCCTTGGCACGGTAGAGCTGGCGATCGGCGCGCTCCATCCATAACAGCGATGACGATCTAACCCACTGCGGCGCAAACGCACCGCCCAGGCTGATCGTTACCGCCAAAATCTGCCCTGACGCGACCTCGATGCGCAACTCGGACACTCGCTCACGCAAGCGCTCGGCCACCATGGCACCGAAGCTGGGCGCGCATTTGGGCAGCACGATGCCGAATTCTTCACCACCCACGCGGGCCACCGTGTCCATCGGGCGCACCACCTGATTCAAGGCGCCCGCCACGGCCTTGATGACCAAGTCGCCGGCCGCATGGCCATAGGTGTCGTTGACGGCCTTGAAGTGGTCAATATCAACCGCCAGCAGCAAGGCCGATTCACCCGAGCGAGCCACCCGGTCCACCTCGCGGGCCAAGGCCATCTCAAAACTGCGCCGGTTGACCAAGCCGGTCAAAGCGTCTTTGCTGGACAGATCGCACAGCGCGTCGATGACGCCCTGCACCCATGTATCGCTGTAGGGCTCGGACTCGGGCAGCAAAGCGCCGGCCTGATGCAGAAGCTGCAGGGCTAGGTCGAGCTGCAATCGGCGAGCGTCGAAGGGTGGGGATTGGGAGCTTGAGTCCAAGGTGTTCCAAGGTAATCCAAGGTATTGGAGGGCCTGAGCAAGGCTGGCGTGGCGGCAGTCTAGCAGCACAAAAACACAGCTCAGCGCACAAACAAGCCTGCATTGGCGGGCCTGTTTGCTCTATGCTGATGGCGACTCTCGGGACACACTTGAAGCCGATGCAACACGAGATCCCGGCTTACCTAGAGTCAAGCGAATTCATCAGCGGAACGATCCGCGAAACAACGAGCGAGCCCAACACATGTCCACAGCACCAAGCGCCTCAGGCGCAGAAGTGATTGACCACGAGTTCGGTTTCAGCCGTGCTGACTTTGACCGTGTTCGAGCGCTGATTTACAAACATGCCGGCATCAGCCTGCACGAAGGCAAACATGCCATGGTCTACAGCCGCCTGTCGAGGCGGCTGCGCGACACCGGCCACAAGTCCTTCTCGGCTTATCTGCAATGGCTGGAGAGCTCCACCGGCGCGCAGAGCACGCAAGAGTGGCAAGAGTTCGTCAACTGCCTGACCACCAATCTGACCTCCTTCTTCCGCGAGGAGCATCACTTCCATGCACTCGCCGACGACCTCAAGCCGCTGGCCGGAAAACCGGTGCGGATCTGGTGCTGCGCGGCCTCCACCGGCGAGGAGCCCTACTCGATCGCCATGACCTGCCACGAGGCGCTGGGCGCACAAGGGCAGGTGCAGATCTGTGCCAGCGACATTGACACCAATGTGCTGAACACCGCCAAGCGCGGCGTCTACAACGCCGACGCACGGGGCCTCGATCAAACCCGCCTGCGCAATTTCTTCATGCGCGGCACCGGCGACAACGCCGGGCGCATCCGCATCAAGCCGGAGTTGCAGCGCTGGATTGATTTCAGGTCGCTCAACCTGATGGATGCACAGTGGTCACTGGGTGAGCCCTTTCATCTGGTGTTTTGCCGCAACGTCATGATTTACTTCGACGCGCCGACGCAGCGCAAGGTGCTGGAGCGCATCCACAAGGTGATGCGGCCGCATGGGCTTTTGTTTGTCGGGCATTCGGAGAATTTCACCGAATCGAAGGATTTGTTCCGCCTTCGCGGCAAGACAATTTACGAGCGCGTCTGATGCCAAGCACCTGCGTCGCAACCCTCAAGTCAGCAGCCTAGCGGCCGATATAAAAACATGAGCACCCCCTCCGCCTCCACCGGTGCCGGCACCGGCGCGATGTTCACCAGCGGCCCGGGCGCTGCCCGTGTTGCCCAGCTGAAGGCCATGCCGCGCAAAAGCGGCGAGGCCTCGTTCTTCTTTTACGACGCGCATTTCAAGAACGCCGCGGTGAAGATCCTGCCGGGCGAGTATTTTGTCGACAACGAAGACATCCTGGTCATGACCACGCTGGGCTCCTGCATTGCCGCCTGTCTGTGGGACAGGCATGCGCAGATCGGCGGCATGAACCACTTCATGTTGCCCGAAGGCAGCGGGGATTCTGGCCGTTATGGCTCGTTTGCGATGGAACTCTTGATCAACGAAATGATGAAACGCGGCGCCGCCAAAAGCCGTATGGAAGCCAAGATTTTTGGCGGCGGCGCGGTGATTGCCGGCATGAACACCATCAACGTGGGCGAGCGCAATACCAATTTCGTCATTGACTATTTGAAGACCGAGCGCATTCCCATCGTCTCCAAAGACGTGATGGACATATACCCCCGCAAGGTCTGCTTCTTGCCGCATAGCGGCAAGGCGATGGTCAAGCGCCTCGCCCCCGCAAACACAGACGCCCTGGTGCAACAAGACCGCGCCGCCGCTCAGAAGGCTCAACCCGTGGTCGCCACCGGCGGCTCGGTCGACCTGTTCTGAGCACCCCCCAGCTAGGAGAAGTATTCGATGGCCAAAATCACAGTTGTGGTGGTGGATGACTCGGCGCTGGTGCGCAGCATCCTGACCGAAATCATCAACCGTCAACCCGATATGGAATGCATTGGCGCCGCCGCCGACCCGCTGTTGGCGCGCGAAATGATCCGCTCGCTGAACCCGGATGTCATCACGCTGGACATCGAGATGCCCAAGATGGACGGGCTGGACTTTTTGTCGCGCCTGATGCGGCTGCGCCCGATGCCGGTGGTGATGGTGTCTACGCTGACCGAACGCGGTGCCGAAGTGACGATGAAGGCGCTGGAGTTGGGCGCGGTGGACTTCGTCGCCAAGCCCAAGATCGGCGTGGCCGACGGCATCCGTTTGCTGGCCGATGACATCACCGACAAGATTCGGATTGCCTCCAAAGCCCATATCCGGCGCAGCCATGCAGCGCTGGCGCCGGCTGCGGCGACCGGAGGCGCCAGCCACGCCGGCGCCGCCCCTGCGCCTAAGCCGGTGACGATTGCCAGCCTGGGCCGGCTGTCGACCGAGAAGATCATCTTCATCGGCGCCTCCACCGGCGGC
>JADMJQ010000172.1:0-4606 GCA_018780415.1 Roseateles sp.
TGCATGCCAAAGAAGGACTCGAACCAGCCGGCGTAGATGGCGCTGATGTGCTGGCCGGGCTGCTTCAAACCGTCGGGATTCAAGGCCGCATCCAATTTCCGGTAGGCTAGGTGCCGCTGGATGGCAAAAAATCCGGGCTTGTTTTTCATGCCGGCGACAAAACCGTCCGGGCTGATTTCCCGCGCCAGGCTCGCGTACAGATGGGGCCGCAAGGTCGCCAAAGAAACCACCAGCGGATACTGCTGCTCGCGGGCCTCGTCAATTGACTGCCGATACAGCGCCGGGCTATAGGTTTCGTCATAGGTTTTGGCGACAAAAGGGCAGGCCGCCAGCCAGTCATACAGCGCGTACTTCTTCAGATGTACCCATTCCGCCGGCCGGCTGCTGCGGCGCAACTCGTCGACCCAAATATGCACTTCAAGATGCGGAAAGCGCCGGGCAAAGGCTTGAAAGAAATTCTGCAAATAGGTGTAGTCACCCAAGGCCAGGTGGGTGATGAACAGAATCTTCTTCGACTTCGCCAGCAGGTCGCTGGGCACGAGTTGGGGTGGCATAGGCATTTAGGTTTTGCTCGCTTGCTGGACTTCGGCTGCGGCCTTCAAGACACGGGCCACATCCAACTGGCGCATGCAGTCAAAACGGCCATTGCAAGTGGGTTTGCGGTTGCAGGGCGAGCAGTCTAGCCGCTCGTAGAGGACCTGAGTGCGCGCGTCCGGGCCGCGCAAATACGGCGTGGTCGATCCAAACAGGGCCACGGTGGGGCGGTTCAGCGCGATCGCCATATGGGTCAGACCGGTGTCTACGCCGATCAGCAGGCTGGCGTCTTGGACGGCGGCGGCGGTTTCGTCGAGTTTGAACTGACCGACCAGGTTGATGATGGCTGGATGGCTGGCGGCGATGCGCTGCGCCGCGGCCCTGTCGCTGGGGCCGCCCAGCAACACCGGCTTGAGGCCTTGCTTGAGCAGGCCATCCGCGAGGCCGGTCCAGTTTCCTTCGATCCAATGCTTTTGGGGCCGGGTGGTGAAGGCAGCCAGTACGGCATAGCTGGGGCCGGCATCGGCTTGGGCCAAGACGCGGCGAGCCTGCTGCCGGGCTGCTTCTCCTACGGCCAAGTCCATTCGGTAGCTGCTGGGCTCGGCGCCGAGGTAGACCGCCAAATCGCGGTATTCATGCGCAACGATGGGCAACTCGCTCGCGGCCGGCAGCGCGGGCCGCACACTTTCATGCATCAGCCACTGGCTGGATTCACGTGGCTTCAGGTTGACCCGCCTGGGCGCGCCGCTGAACCAGGCCATCAGGCCGCTCTTGAGCAGGCCTTGCGGGTCGATGACAAGGTCGAACTTAGCTGCGCGCAGGGAGGCTCTGAAGCGCCAGATTTCGCGCAGGGCCTGCAGCCTCTGGCCGTCGCGCCACAAGCTTTTCCAGCGCGCCGAAGGCAAGACGATCACTTCATGCAGGCGCGGGTTGTGCTTGAGTAGCGGTGCCGCCGCCGGCTCCACCAGCCAGCTGATCTGCGCCTCTGGCCATTGGCTGCGCAGCGCCGGGATCAGGCCCGAACTCAGCACCACATCGCCCAAGGCACTCAGGCGGACGATCAGGATGCGATCTACGGCCTTGGGCGGCCTACTCGTCGACATGGTGGGGCGGATAGGTGTCCCAGTTCAGGCAGCCCGGGCATTGCCAAAAATAGTGCTGGGCTTCGAAGCCGCAGGCGGCGCAGCGGTAGCGTTGCAAGGGGCGCACGGCGCGGTCCAAGGTTGCCGCGACCAAGGGCGCCTCGGTCTCGCTGAGTTTGAACTGGGCTTGGGTCAACAGCGAGCGCGCGGCTGACAGATTAGGTTGTTCGCGCAGATGACGGGTCAGGCGGTCGCGCTGCAACTCGGCCGCCGGCTCCAACTTGGCGATGGCCTGCAGCAAATGCATGCCCGGTGTGCGGCCATATTGATCGCTTAGGATCGCCAGCGCGCGGGTCTGGCAGCCGCAGGCCAGTGCGGCTTCGGCAAAGTCACGCGCCACCAGGTTGAAGGCCTCGGGGTTGGCCGCCAGCAACTCGGCATAGGCCGCCATCGCCAGGCGGGGCTGGCCCAGCCTGGCCTGCATCTGCCCGCCCAGCACATGGGCGCGGGCGGCCTGAGGGGCTTGTTTGCGCGCCTCGGCCAGCAAGTTGCTGGCTTCCTCGTCTTGGTCGCGTGCTTGCGCTTCCAGTGCCAACTCACACAGGTAATGCGCGATGCGGGTGGCAAACGACGCGGTGCCGGTCTGCTCCAGATGGCGCGCCACGTCCACGGCCTTGCGCCAGTCGCGCGTGCGCTCGTACAAGGCCAGCAAGGCCAACTCGGCCTCGTTCTCGAACGGCGTGCCGGCCAGCGCGGTGAAGGCGGTCTCGGCGCGGTCAAACAGGCCGGCCTTGTAAAAATCTTGAGCCAAGGCGTGCTGGGCGCGATCGCGCTCCGAGCGCGGCAGGTCACCGCGCTGCAATAGATGCTGGTGCACCCGCACGGCACGCTCGTACTCGCCGCGGCGGCGGAACAGATTGCCCAGCGCAAAGTGCAGCTCCGAGGTGTCGGGGTCGTTCTGAACGGCCTCGATGAAGGCGTCGATGGCCATGTCCTGCTGCTCATTGAGCAAGAGGTTCAGGCCTTTGAAATAGGCCTTGGGCGAGCTTTTTTGCTCGCGTTTCCATTGACGGGTATCGAGCTTGGAAGCCAGCCAGCCGATGGCGAATGCGGCCGGCAGCGCGAACAGCAACCAGCGAAAATCAAATTCCATCGTGAATCACGGGCGGGGCTTGCACGTCATCCTTGCCGGCTGCTGCGGTGACCGCGGGGCTGCGGTGCGCATTGCGGCGGTGATGCCACCAGGCGGGCACCATCGCCAGCACGCCCAAGGCGCAACCCATGCCGAAGGCCAGCAAGACCACAATCACCAGCGGCGAGCGCCATTCATGGCCGAAGAACCAGCGCACGACCACCTCGTGGCTGTTGTTCAGCGCAAAGGCAAAAAGGGCGAAAAAGAGGAAGGCGCGGAAGGCCCAAACAAGGATACGCATTGAGCCGGATTCTAGTGTCTGCGCTGACTTGCCAGCCCGGACTTAGCCCTGAATCTGTTGCGCGGCGAGCAATTCTTTATTGGCTGTGCTGTGGGCATCTACGCCTTCGCGCAGCGCCTTGCCGGGCTTGAAATGGGGCACTAATTTTTCGGGGATCAAGACCTGCTCGCCGCTGCGCGGATTGCGGCCCATGCGGGGCGGGCGGCGGTTAACCTGGAAGCTGCCGAAGCCGCGAATTTCGATCCGGTGGCCACGCGCCAGCGAGTCGGACATCGCGTCCAGAATCGTCTTGACGGCGAACTCGGTGTCGCGCTGCGCCAGTTGGCCGAAGCGTTCTGCCAGCAGTACAACGAGGTCGGATCGGGTCATGGGCTGGGGGTTCCAGAGTTAGCGGGTTCTCATAAAAAAGGCCCGCTCTCCTTGCGGAGGCGGGCCTTTTGGGCAGTCTATCGAAATACTGACCCAGGGCTTGCGACCCCGAGCCAGTGGTTCTCGATTTAGCCTTGGTTGTCCAGCTTGGCGCGCAGCAAGGCGCCCAGGCTGGTGGTGCCGGCGTTCTCACGCTCGCTGGTGGCCGACAGACGCTGCATCGCTTCTTGATTGTCGGCGTTGTCCTTGGCCTTGATGGACAACTGGATGTTGCGGGTCTTGCGGTCGATGCTGACGATCAGCGTCGAGACTTCGTCGCCTTCCTTCAGCATGGTGCGGGCATCTTCCACGCGGTCGCGGGAGATTTCCGAAGCGCGCAGGTAACCCAGCACTTCGTCGGCCAACTCGATTTCGGCACCACGTGCGTCAACCGTCTTGACCTTGCCGGTCACGACCATACCGCGATCATTGACCGTGGTGTAGGTGGTGAACGGGTCGCTGTCCAGCTGCTTGATGCCCAGGGAGATGCGCTCGCGCTCGACGTCCACGGCCAAGACCAGGGCTTCGACTTCTTGGCCCTTCTTGAAGTTGCGCACGGCTGCTTCGCCGGTCTCGTTCCAGGACAGGTCGGACAGGTGCACCAGACCGTCGATGCCTTGAGCCAGGCCAACGAACACGCCGAAGTCGGTGATCGACTTGACGGGGCCCTTGACGCGGTCGCCGCGCTTGACGGTTTCAGCGAAATCTTCCCAAGGATTGGCCTTGCACTGCTTCATGCCCAGGGAGATGCGACGCTTGTCTTCGTCGATTTCCAGGACCATGACTTCGACTTCATCACCCAGGGTGACCAGCTTCGAAGGAGCAATGTTCTTGTTCGTCCAGTCCATTTCGGACACGTGCACCAGACCTTCGATGCCCGGCTCGATTTCAACGAATGCGCCGTAGTCAGCGATGTTGGTGATCTTGCCGAACAGGCGGGTGCTGGTTGGGTAGCGACGTGCCACACCGAACCATGGATCGTCGCCCAACTGCTTCAGACCCAGCGAAACGCGGTTCTTGTCGGCGTCGAACTTGAGGATCTTGGCGGTCAGTTCCTGACCGACAGTGACCACTTCCGATGGGTGACGCACACGACGCCATGCCATGTCGGTGATGTGCAGCAGGCCGTCGATACCGCCCAGGTCCACG
>JADMJQ010000172.1:4806-6711 GCA_018780415.1 Roseateles sp.
CTTGTCGCGCGACAGGATGGTGTCGCCGTAGCCGTTTTCGATCGCGTCGATGGCAACGGAAACGAAGTCACCGATTTGAACTTCCAGCTCGCCCTGGTCGTTCTTGAATTCTTCGATTGGCACGTAGGCTTCGGACTTCAGGCCGGCATTGACGACCACAAAGCTGTGCTCGATACGGACCACTTCGGCGGAGATAACTTCACCGGCGCGCAGGTCGGAACGCTGCAGCGACTCTTCGAACATGGCGCCAAAGGAGCCAGCTTCGAACGAAGTAACTTCGGCGAGGTTTTTGATTTTTGTCATGGTGTTTCCTGTGTCGGCGCGGCCAAGGCGTTTGACGGTCCGACTGTGGGTGTCTGACGTTTGACCGCCGGACGGGTTAGGTTGTTGAGATCGCCAAATTCAGCGAGCCTTGGCTTTGCACCAGGCTCAAAAGCCGAAGTCGGCGGGTTTTATTGAGTCCCTTTCGAATCAACGCTGATCCGAAAAAGGCCCCGCTTTGGCCCACCAAGCCAGCACCAAATCCTTTGATTCCTCAATGGACAGTGCCGAGTTGTCGAGCGCCAGCGCATCTGCGGCAGGGGCTAGTGGCGAGGCCTTGCGGGATTTGTCCTGCAAGTCACGCGCCTCTAAATCTTGACGCAAGCCCGCGATACTAGCCGAAATCCCCTTGGAAATCAATTGCTTATAACGCCGCTCGGCCCTGGTTTCGGCTGTAGCCGACAAGAAAACCTTCAGACTGGCATCTGGGAACACCGCCGTGCCCATATCGCGGCCATCGGCCACCAGACCGGGCAAGCGGCGGTAGTCGAGCTGCAACTGGTTCAAGGCGTGGCGCACCTCGGTGTGGGTGGCGACCTTGGAGGCCAAGAGGCCGGTGGTTTCCAGGCGCAAGGCCTCGGTGATGTCGACTTCACCCAAGGTCACCCGGCCCTTGCGGAAATGTAGGTCCAGGCGGGCGGCGACGGCGGCCACGGCCTGGCCATCATCCAAGTCAACGCCGGCGCGCTGGGCGGCCAGGCCGCTGGCGCGGTAGAGCATGCCGGAGTCCAGCACCACATAGCCTAGAGCATGGGCGACCTCATCGGCCAGCGTGCCCTTGCCGGAGGCGGTCGGGCCGTCTATGCAGATGACCGGGATGTCCTTGCTGCGTGCCTTGCTGACCTCGAACAGGGTTTCGAAATAGTCAGGAAAAGTCTTGGCCACGCAATGCGGCTCAAGAATCCGCACCGGCACGGCCGGGCCGGTCTTGCCCGCGACCAGGCCATTGAAGGCGGCCAGCGAGAAGCACATCGCGATGCGGTGGTCGTCGTAGGTGTGGATGCTGGCGGCCTGCCAGCTCAAGAGCGGATGGACGCGCAGCCAGTCCTGGCCTTCTTCGACCGTGGCGCCGAGCTTACGCAGCTCGGCGGCCATCGCCGCGATGCGGTCGGTTTCCTTGACCCGCCAGCTGGCGATATTGCTCAGCGTCGTGGGGCCGTCGGCATACAGCGCCATCACGGCCAAGGTCATCGCCGCGTCGGGGATATGGTTGCAGTCCAAGTTGATGCCGCGTAGCGGCCAAGCGCCGCGACGCACTTCCAGCCAATTGGGTCCGGCTTCGACGCGCGCACCCATCGCCTGCGCCGCCTCGACAAAGCGCACATCGCCTTGCAGTGAAGCGCTGCCGACGCCCTCGATACGCAGTGGCGCTTCGGTGGCAGCGAGTGCGCCAAGTGCCACGAAATAGGAGGCCGAGGACGCGTCGCCCTCGACATGCACGGCGCCCGGCGAGCGGTAGCGGCTGCCGGCGGGAATGGTGAAGCGCTGCCATTCTTCACGCTGGACCTGGATGCCGAAGCGCTTCAGCAACTCCAGCGTGATGTGGATATAGGGCTTGGAGATCAGCTCGCCGACCACCTCGAT
>JADMJQ010000110.1 GCA_018780415.1 Roseateles sp.
GAACGTCCGGGCACCGAGATCCTGCATCCGGTGGCCGTGGTGATCTTCTCGGGCTTGATCAGTTCCACCCTGCTGGACACCTTTCTGACCCCGGCCATGTTCTGGTTGTTCGGCCGTCGTGACGCCGAGCGCCTGATGAATGACCGCAACGCAGAAGCCTTCTGAAAAACATCCCAATCAATCCACCCCTAAAAGGAACAACCATGAAGAAAACTCAAACGCTGCTCGTCAGCACCCTTTTTGCATTCGCGGCGGGCGCCTTTGCTGCGGACAAACATGACCATGGGCATGAGCACAAGTCGCTACATGGGGGCGTCGTGGTCGAAGCCAGTGACATGGACTTTGAGCTGGTGGCCAAGGCCGATCAGATCAACCTGCACGTCCGCGACCACGGCAAGCCGGCCAGCGTGCAAGGTGCCAGTGCCAAGCTGACCTTGCTCAACGGCAGCGAGAAGAGCGAGGTCCAATTGGCCCCAGCCGGCGACAAGTTGGAAGCCAAGGGCAGTTTCAAGCTGGGCGCCGGCACCAAGGCCGTGGCCACGGTCACGCTGGCCGGCAAGAAGCCGGTCAATGTGCGCTTCGCGCTGAAGTAAGGCAGCGACCCGTCAAGTCAGCTCGCTGATCTGGCGCTACGACCATGGTGCTTGATTTTGATCACATGCGCGCCATGCATAGCGAGTTGCTCTCGTTTTGGCTGGTAGCCACTGCGGTGATCGGGGTAGGCGCTTTGCTTGGCATCGGCTACCTCGGGTACCGAGACTGGCAACGCAAGCGGCAGCGCCGAAAGGTACGCAGACCAAGGCGATCTGTCGGGAAACGCAGACGTAGCCATTGAATTGACTCTCAGCCAGAGACGCCATGACCGCAGGGGCATCTTTGCAAATAGTTCAATCAGGAAAGACCTTCAGCATGCATGCTCCGCGACTCTTTCTTCCCATACTTGCAAGCGCCGCAGCCTTGATGTCGGGATGCGCAACTCCTCATGCATCACCGGTAGTACCTGAAGGCAGTTACTGTCAAACTGTGATGAAACCTCGGAGGCAGGTCTGCATCACTGGCGTTACATCAGCCTATTTGGCAAAAGGGGTAGCCGAGCTTGCCGGCTCTGCAAACGCATTTACGGTGTACGTCGTACGAAACAATTGGGCAGATCCAACTGAACTGGCTGACGTGCGGTCTACTGGAACTCCAGTTGTTCAGACGCTGCCGCAGACCTTTGCAAGGTTCAGACTACCGCCTGGTCAGCACGAACTCACCGTCAGCTGGAGATCTGGTGCCACCCGAACTGTGGTGTCCGGCGCCGCAGGCGAGGTCAAGTACCTGCGTGTAAAGGGCTGGGCATTTTGGACCCTTCGGGACTTTAGTTTTTGGCAGATTGATAGGAACGACGCCGTAGAGCTGACGCAGGATGGCAAGTTCATCGGTGATGTTGAATCGAACCCTTGATTGCCGAAATCATTGATGAGCTGACCTTTGCCGATTCACGCTCGGCAAAGCCACCGGCAACTGGGAGGGATGCGTTTTAAGCGCTACAAGTTTTACTTTTTTTGCCTTTAAAAAACTCGTGCGCCGCCGCAAATTCGGCGGCGCTGGCACTAGCGCCGTTCTTCACGGCGCTGCCGTAGGCCTCTGCCAGAGAGTCAAGCCGTTGCCCGATGTGGTGAGCACTGGTACCGGTTGAGTTCGCATCCGTGGCGAAAGAAAGGCTAGCGCGCAGGAATCCGTGAAGTGGCAGTCCAGCGTGTCCGGCCCAAAGCAATGACCGTAGCCGTGATCCTAGCCGCCTAGTGCCGATTGTCTGGGGCAGCGGCACAGGCTCGGAGGTCATGGGACGCATCGCCGCGCCCATGCTGGGCGGCATTGGTGACGGCGCCCCGTTGCTGTCGCTACTTGTCGTGCCGGCGGCGTTCCTGATGATGAATCGGCGGCGCTGACGAGCTGCCACGGCGCTTGGCCAGAGACAATGCAGACCATGGAGCTCATAAAGACGTTTGGATTGTTCGTGGTGACCGCGCTGGCGGAAATCGTCGGGTGCTATTTGCCGTACATCTGGTTGAAGCAAGGCAAATCCGCTTGGCTGCTTTTGCCAGCCGCCCTCAGCTTGGCATTGTTCACGTGGCTGCTCTCCTTGCATCCGACGGCTGCGGGCCGCGTATATGCCGCGTACGGCGGCGTGTACATCGGCGTCGCCATTCTTTGGCTTTGGCTAGTGGACAAGGTCACTCCGACGGCCACCGACTTGATCGGTGTCGGCCTTTGCTTCATCGGCATGGCAGTCATCATCTTCGGCTCAAGAGCTGAGGGCTGATCCGGCCCAGGTGAAAAAAAGGAACAATCATGGCTTGCGTCTGGGAACAGATGTGGCCGAGATTCTGCCTCGCGACCTGCCACTGGCAGACCATGCCTCAATCCCCTACGCTGCCGACTATTGGAGCGCAAGGGCGCGGTTGAAAGAGCGCTTACTTTGATCTTCCGTTAATCGACGCTTTCTCATGGGCTCATCACGGGGTGAAGCCATTTTCTCTTGTAGTCGATGTCTCCGAGAACGTGGGCAGGTCAGTTGGCCTTCGATGATTGCGCACGAATCAACCATTTCTAAATGACCGGTTCGGGATGTAGACCTTCCGCCCGGCCCGCGATGGATTGAATGACCGCTTGGTGAGGGTGCAGACAGTCACCGTTTGAGGGCGAATGTCGCTGATCAGCCTGTCGCTGAAGTTCGACGGATTTCTGCTTTGGGCACGAAGTTGACGCTCGCTCTGCATGACTGAATGACCGGTACTGGCTATTTATTGAAAAAGGCCCAACATCACTCCCGCGATGAGGCTAACGTCGGCTCGGAGGCCACGCCGCACTCCGCTGGGTGCGGGTGGGCATACGCCCTGACTACAAACGTCACGGCACCAGCACCTTGTTCGCCGCGCTGAATGTCCTGAACGGCAAAGTCATCGGGCAATGCCAGCCGCGCCACACCCACAAGGAATGGCTGAAGTTCTTGTGCCAGATAGATCGCGAAGCGCCCAAGGGCAAGACCCTGCATCTGATCGCCGATAACTACGCGACACACAAGCACCCGGTGGTCAAAGCGTGGCTGGATTCGGCCACTCGGTAGATCTGAAAACCGCCGCTGTCCGAGACTTTATGACCTGCCCCCGGGGTTTACGGACGCTGCTTTCTGACCGCCTCGAACAGCGCGTCGAAGCTGGGCAGGGCGCCGGTGTCGCCGCTCTGGCCGGCCTTGATCTCCGCGCCAAACTGCATCGTCAGCGGCTTGGCCAAGGTGTAGGCGGGCCAGACCGGCAGGCCTGCACCGTTCGGATCGCCTCGTTTGGCGAAATTGCTCCAGTAGGCGACCATCGTGTCGGCCAGGCGCTGGTCCGCCGGCGTCCAGGCCCAAGCCTCTTGCCCGAGCTGGTCAAACACATAGCGCATCTCCATGCCGTGGCCGGCGCCCCAGCCGGCAAACGGTGAGTCGGCCGGGTATGGAGGCTGCTGCGTGAAACGGTAGGCATAGACTTTGGCCCCTGCCGACGCGGCCTGCAGCTGGGTCCACTTCCAGGTCTCGTAGCCGAAGCGCAGGTCGCGCTCGAGCGCTGCCCGGGCTGCCTGTGCCTGGGCGTCGGTCTTGGCCGGGTAATTCGCCAGCAGGGGCTCGGGCAGTGGGCCAAACGCATCCTGCAGCGTCTGGCGGAAGTTGGCCGCGGTGATGGTCTTGCCGGCGATGAAGCTGGCACCCTCGTTGGCGTTCCAACCTATGAGCATCGGGATCTTGGCCTGCCGCCCGGCGCTGTAACTGGCGTGGGGCTCTTCCGTCAGCACGTGGCCGTCGACGATGAAGTGGAAGGCGAACTTTTGCTGCGCCTTGATCACAGCGGCGGCCGGGCGCAAACGCATATCGGCGAGCGGATTGTCGCGCGACGCGCCCAGCGCTGCGGCGAAGCGCTGACCCTGCAGCTAGGCACCGCGCAGGCCGAACTCGGCGCCGGACGGGGCGATCTCGGGTGGAATGAAGACCGCGCCGCTTTCGCCGATGGCGCGTTGGAACAGGCCACGGGCCAGCGGCGAGACCGTCAGCAGCTGGACCGACATCGAGCCGGCCGACTGGCCGAAGACGGTCACGCGCGAGGCATCCCCGCCGAGCGCTGCGATATTGCGCTGTACCCAGCGCAGCGCGGCGATCTGGTCGAGCAAGCCATAGTTGCCGGAGGAACCGGTGCCCGAAGCCTCGGTCAGCGCCGGGTGGGCAAGAAAGCCGAAGGCACCGAGGCGGTAGTTGAAGCTGACCACGATCACGTCGCGGCGGGCGAGTCGCGTGCCGTCGTAAAGCGGCGCGGAGCCGGAACCATCGGTCCAGCCGCCGCCGTGGATCCAGACCATCACCGGCAGCTTGCCGCCGGCGGAATCTGCGCCGGCACCGGCCGGTCGCCAGACGTTGAGATAGAGGCAGTCCTCGCTCTGGGCCTCGGCCGGCGCCCCCGGCGGCCAAGGTTCGCCGCCCTGCATACAGGCAGGCGCGAAGCTCGTCGCGCTGCGCAGACCCGGCCATGGACGCACCGCTTGCGGCGCCGCCCAACGCAGCTCGCCGACCGGGGCTGCGGCATAGGGCAGGCCCTTGAAGCTTTCAATGCTGTCAATGATTTGCCCCTGCACTTGGCCATCTGCAAGCGTGACCGGCGCCGCTGAACTCAGGCCGCTGACGAACAGGGTGGCGCAGGCCGCCAGAAAGGTTTGCAGTGTCATGGTTTGAGCCGGATTGGAAAAGCCGCGACTGTCTCAGGACCTGCCTGCGACCGACTTGGCCGTCAGACGGATTGCACAACGACTGGGACATACTGCAACAGCGCGGTCACAGGCTGCTGCTTTGAGCCATTTGATCGCTGCTTCGAGCGCCTACTTCACCGCGAATGGCCACTCGATGAATAGCGACATTCGACAGGCCGACAACGCCGACCTGCACCTTGCGGCCGCATATGTCTGCAGTGCACCACAGAGCGGAGGTTAAACGCCTTGAGCGAGTCGCAATCTCAACGACCGCAATGAGGCCGACACCGTGAGTTCATAGCTTGAGAATGACCGACCGCGCACGCTGAGAAGCAGTAGTCCGGTCCATCGCCTACGACAGTGTCAAAGCAGACTAGCGATCCGACGCCTATGCGGCTGGCGTGCAACCAAGCTGACTTCAGGCAGCGACTGGCGCGATGGTCGAGCCGGATTGATCGCTTCAAATTTGACTGCGGCCCGGCATCGGGCGTGGCGAGTGGCTGAGGTTGCGATCTGGCCGGTGCGAAGCAGTGCGGCGTAGCCGTGCGCACGGAGCGCCGGTCAGTTCGTCAAGCGGGCACGTTCAAGCGCAGCTTGAAGGAACAAAGCCCGCGATCCCCTGGCATGGGAGCGGGCCGCTTCAATAAACGCTGGCAAGGCCAGCCCGACTTGGCTGTTCGGAATCTTCCGGGATGCGATGAAGGCGCAGCCTTGATCGCCGCATAAGCGAAAGACCCGGAAAGGCCTCACGGCCGCAGTCCGGCAAGCCCTGAACACCATCAACGTGCGTGGCGCAATTGAGCCCGCCGGGGACATCCGCCCGAAGAAGCGAAACGATGAGCTTTTGACGCAACAATGGTTCGACAAGCAGTGTTACCGCGCGGCCCCGCACCGCGAAGTCCAGCCGACTGCGGCTGAAGCTATCCACAGTTTCTGTGGATAAGCCCAAGCTTTGCGCCGTGGAAGCGGCACGTACACTGACGCGAAGTAGTTCGCCTCATTTTGAGTCAGCGTCGCCGAGAATGGCGACGCTGACCCCTGGGAAACTGTGACGTCTTGATCTGCTTGATCTCGTCGAAATACAGGTCGCCGGCCACGGCCAACATCCTGATGATCTTTGGTGAGTATTCCGAAGCGACGGGCTCATCGCCGCGGAAGTGATTCGGGCGCAGGTCGCCAACCGCGAAACCAATGACCGTGCCGCCATCCTGACGCGGCGAAGTTGACGCCGTCAAACTGAAACCACTGGTGAGCGACCCTGCTGACCGACCTGTTCGGGCATCACGTCATCATGAATCTCGCCGCCCCCGGGCCCGAGCTGACGCGGGGTCGGTGGAGCAGGTGTTTTTGCCGCTGGCGTGGGGCGGCGATCGGTGAATCGCAGGCAGGGTGGCTGCGGCGCGCCCGTGTCGGGGATGGCTACCCGGCGCAGGTTCGAGACGGCGGGTCTTTGACAGCTAATCGGAGCGTGGCACAACAACCCGGCAGACTAATGCGCGGACGCGCTAAACAAAGACCGAAATTGTCTTCAGGCAACAAAAGCCAGACATCTGCATCGGCGCAGTGAACCAGATTGTTCCAAAAAGACTGCCTACAGCCCAAACGCCGTGTACCCCTGTGTGTACCCCTCGGACCCCACAAAGCCAAACGGGCTAGCTCCTTAAGAGAGCTAACCCGTTGATTTATCTGGTGCGGCTGGCAGGATTCGAACCCACGACCCCTTGGTTCGTAGCCAAGTACT
>JADMJQ010000080.1 GCA_018780415.1 Roseateles sp.
CCTGGGCCGTCACGGTTTTCAGCTGCTCGATGGCGGCGGGGCGATAGACGTCGGCCGAGACGGTCAGCACCTTTTTCTTGCGCTTCTCGATCAGGTGCTTGGCCAGCTTGGCGGTAGTGGTCGTTTTGCCCGCACCCTGCAGGCCGGCCATCAGGATCACGGCGGGCGGCTGGGCGGCGAGGTTGAGGTCGGCGACCCCTTCGCCCATGGTGGCGGCCAACTCCTTTTGCACAATCGACACCAGCACCTGGCCGGGGTTGAGCGAGCCTATCACCTCGGCGCCCAGCGCCTTGTCCTTGACGCGGGCAATGAAGTCGCGCACCACGGGCAGGGCCACGTCGGCTTCCAGCAACGCCATGCGGACTTCGCGCAGCATTTCCTGGACATTCGTTTCGGTGATGCGGGCTTGGCCGCGCATCGTTTTCACGAGGCGACTCAGGCGGTCGGTCAAATTGGAAGCCATGGGGGGTGGCGCCGTCGGGCGAGCGAGGCGCGCAAAAGTACACTGTGGGTATGATTTTATCGCCCGTATCTCAGACCCCCATCAATCTTGCTTTGGGTGCGGCCAGTTTGCTGGCCGTCTTCGCCTACGGATGGGTGGCCGCGGGGTCGGCGGCTGACCCACAAACGCCGGCCCGCCGCAACGGCGCGATGCTGCTGGCCTGGGCCGCACATTTGCTCGCCTTGGTGCTGGACATCGCCGGTTTTGGTCAAGCGTCGGCGGGCGCGCGCTTTGGTTTTGCGCCGGCTTTGTCCATGACGGTCTGGCTGGTCATTGCGGTTTACCTGCTTGAAAGCCGCTTCTTGCCATTGGCCGGGGTGCGGCGGGTGCTGGCCGTGATGGCGGTGCTCGCGGTGCTGGTGGCTTTTCTGTTCCCGGGCGAGGCGCGTCCGCAGGCGGCTTCGCCTTGGGCGCCGATTCACTGGGTGCTGGGCCTGGCCTCGTATGGCCTGTTCGGCGTGGCGGTTTTGCATGCGGCCTTGTTGAGCCGGGCCGAGCGCCAGATGCGCGGGCTCAAGCCCAAGCCCGGCGCTGCCGTGCAGGCGCCACGCCTGGAGCCCTTGATGCCCTTGTTGAGGCTGGAGCGGCTGACCTTTCAGTTCGTCGGCGCCGGGGTGGCGGTGCTGTCGCTGGCGGTCTTGCTGGGTTGGTGGTTCACGCCGCATTGGCGCTGGGATCATAAAAATCTGTTTGCCGTGCTGGGCTGGCTGGTGCTGGCCGGCTTGCTGACGGGCCGGCGCGTGTTCGGCTGGCGCGGCCGGCGCGCCACGCGCTGGTTGTACTTTGGCGCCTTGCTGCTGCTGCTGTCCTATGCCGGCTCGCGCTTTGTGCTGGAAGTTGTCTTGCAGCGCCCGCTTTGACGGTGCCTGCCTTGTCTCTGGAACGAATTGAGCGCGTATGAAATATCTGCTGCTGGTGGTCATCTTGGCCCTGCTGTTTTCGATGCTGGCGCGCAAACGCGCCCGCCCGCCTGCGGCCAAGCCCGAGGTCAAAACTCAGCCCAAAGTCGCGCCCCTGAGCATGGTGACCTGCGCGCAATGCGGCCTGCATTTGCCGCTGGATGAGGCGCTGCCAGGGCAGGGCGGTGTGTTTTGCAGCGCCGCACACCGGGCAAGCTTTGAGTTGGATCACCGCTCGTCGTCATGACCGAAGTGCCACAGTCCTGGTTTGGAGCTGGCCTCAACGCCGACGCGGAGCCAACGCAGGATACCGAGAATTTCCAGGACTCTCAGCACACGCTTGACTCTCTAGACGGCTCGGCCGCCGAGTCGCAGTTTTTCTTTCAACATGCCCGGCGACTGGGCAATGCGGGTGGCGACGCCTTCACCCGCCTCTACCGGGCCTTCTTAGCCGCGCGGGCGGCCTTGGGGCTGGCGCTGGTGGCCACTCAATTGACGGCCGGCATCTTGGGCTCGGCCTTGCCGATGGGGACGAGTATCTTGTCCCTGCTGTATGCGGCACAGGCGATCACCTGGTGGTTGTTGCCGCGGCTGCAGCGCGGCGCCACCGCCAAAACCCTGGCGCGGGTCAGCAGCCCGCAGTGGTGGGCCAGCATTGGTGTGGACCTGGCCTTGTTCGGCCTGCTGCATGCGCTGGACCGCAGCGGGGGGGTCAATTACGGCGCCTTGTTCGTGATGCCGGTCTTGATGGCCGGCGTGTTGACGCCGCGCTTGCTGGGCCTGGCCACGGCGGCGACTGCGGCCCTGATCATGTTGGGCGTGGCCGGTTGGGCGGTGCTGGACGGCGCCGATGTGGCGCTGCGCCTGACGCAGGCGGGCCTGGTCGGCAGCGGCTTTTTTGTCATCAGCTTGTTGGCCAGTGAGATGGCCAGCCGCTTGGCCCGTGAGGAGCGCGCCGCGCGCGGCAGCATGGAGTTCGCCCGCCAGCAAGCGCAGCTGAACCGGCTGGTGATCGACGAGATGCAAGAAGGCGTCTTGGTGGTGGACCGGCGCGGCCACGTGCGCGCCGCCAACCCGGCCGCGCGCGACTTGTTGGCCGACGGCCCGGCCTCAGTGCGCACGGCGCCGTTTCAAATGCGCGGCGTCGCCGCCTGGCAGCCGCTGGTGCGGGCGGTCGAGCAGGCCTTCACGTCGGCCGCCTGGCCCGAGGCCGGGCGCGATGTGGCTTTGGCTTTTGACAACGGCGCCGAGCGCAGCCTGCGCCTGCGCATGCGTTTCACGCGCCGGCGCGAATCGGAAGCGAGCGAGGATTTGTGCGTACTCTTCGTCGAAGACAACCGCAAAGTGTTGGCGCGTAGCCAGCAGGAGAAGCTGGCCGCGATGGGCCGGGTGTCGGCCGGCATTGCGCATGAAATTCGCAACCCGCTGGCCGCCATCGATCAAGCCAATGCCTTGTTGGCCGAGGATTTGGCCGAGCCGCGGGCGCAGCAGCTGACGCGCATGGTGGCCTCGAATGTGGCTCGCCTCAAGCGCATCATCGATGACGTTTTGGAAGTGGCGCCCGGCGCGGTGCCGGCGCCGGTGCCGCTGGATGCCAGCTTGCTGGTCAGCGAGACTTGCCTGGAGTGGGCGCGCACCAATCAGTTAGCACCCGGCCCCAACGACCGCTTGAGCTGCGCTCTGCCCACGCACGCCTTGGTCATCAGCTTCGATCCCGAGCATCTGCGCCGCGTGCTGGTCAATTTGCTGGACAACGCCCTTCGACATGCTGAAGCCGGGCCTGCCTCGGTGCAGGTCGAGCTGAAGGCCGAGGTGCTGGCCAATAGCCAACCCTGGGCGCGGCTGACGGTGTTCAGTGCCGGCGCAGCGATTCCGCCCGAAGTGGAGCGCCATTTGTTCGAGCCGTTCTTCTCGACCCGCAGCCGTGGCTCGGGCCTGGGTTTGTATATCTGCCGCGAGCTGTGTGAGCGCTATGGCGCACAAATCGACTATCGCCGCAGGCAGGATCCCGCCAGACCCGGCAACGAGTTCAGCATCCGGCTGCGCCTGCTGGAGGCCGCAGCGGTGGGCGCTACGGTCAGCCCTTCTTTATTCTGAAAGCAAGCATGAGCAGTGCGTCTTCTACCCAAGGCTCGGCCTTTAGTCTGCTGGTCGTCGATGACGAGCCGGATCTGCGCACGCTGTATGAGTTGACGCTGATGCGCGAAGGCTATGAGCTGGAAACCGCCGGCTCGGTGCAAGAAGCGTTGGCGCGTCTGCAGTCACGCCCCTACAGCGCCGTCATCACCGATATGCGCTTGCCCGATGGCAGTGGGCTGGACCTCTTGCATTGGCTTGAGCAGCAGGGCCGGGCCGAGAAGACGCTGGTCATCACCGCCTATGGCTCGGCGGAGAACGCGGTCGAGGCGCTCAAGGCGGGCGCCTATGACTACCTGACCAAGCCGGTGGATTTGCGTCAGTTCAGGCAGGTGGTGGCCTCGGCGCTGGGGCGCCAGCCGGCCCAAGTACCGGCGAAAAGCGCCGTCAAAGAGCGGACCCTGCCGGCCAAAGCGGCGACGTCAGCGCTGCCCATACAGCCGGCCTTGGCCGCAGCCCTGCCCGTGGCCATGCCGGCCGTGCCGGCCGTGCCGGCCGCGCTGGCGCGCTTGGCCGGCAAGTCGGCGGCGATTCAGGAACTGCGTGCCCTGATTGGCAAGGTGGCGCGCAGCATGGCGCCGGTGCTGTTACAGGGCGAGTCCGGCACCGGCAAGGAGTTGGTCGCACGTGCCATCCACGACAGCGGCGTGCGGGCCGGTCAGCGCTTTGTGGCGGTCAATTGCGGCGCCATCCCCGAGCAATTGCTGGAGGCCGAGTTCTTCGGCTACCGCAAGGGCGCGTTCACCGGCGCCAACGAGGACCGCGAGGGTTTCTTTCAGGCGGCCGACGGCGGCACCTTGTTCCTGGACGAAATCGGTGACTTGCCGTTGGCGATGCAGAGCAAGCTCTTGCGCTCGATTCAAGAGCGCTCGGTCAGGCCGGTTGGGGCGGTGGCCGAAGGCTCGGTCAATGTGCGCATCTTGAGCGCCACCCACAAGGACCTCGGCGCCGAAGTGGCGGCGGGGCGCTTCCGGCAGGATTTGTTTTACCGCCTGAATGTGATTCAGCTGCGCGTGCCGCCGCTGCGCGAGCGCATCGAGGACGTGCCGCTGATCGCCGCCCATGTGCTGGCGCGCATCGCCGGCGACGCCGGCGTCTCGCCGGTGCCCCAGCTGACGCCGGCCGCCTTGGCCCAGCTGACCCGCTATGCCTTCCCCGGCAATGTGCGCGAGTTGGAGAATCTGCTGCACCGCGCGCTGGCCCTGTCCGGCGGCGAGTGGATAGATGCGGACGATCTGGGGCTGCCGGAGTCGCTTTTGGATGATTCCCAGCTCGGCGGGCTCGATGCGGGGGATGAGTTCGTCGTACGCGGTGGCGACGCTTTTGGCACTTTCGGCGCCTTGGAGGCCGGCAAGTCGGCGCAAGACTTGCCCGCCGACCTGGCGCGATTCTTGGATGATGTCGAGCGCGATATTTTGCTGCGCGCCTTGACCCAGCACCGCTTCAACCGCACCGCCGCCGGCGCCAGCCTGGGGCTGTCGCTGCGCCAGATCCGCTACCGAATGGCACGTCTGGGCGTTTCGGCGGATGAGACCGGGGCCGCCGAGGACTGACAGCGCCGCGCCGGCATAGCGGTATTTCTACCTGCCGTCAATGGGATAGATACGCTAGCCGTAGTGCTTGAGGGTCAAGATGACCCCAGATATAGTGTGCCTCGTGGTATCCTTCGTTTCTGTGTTCGGCGCTGCCGTCGGCCTGCTTTTGGCGGCCCACGGCACCTAAGGATGGTGCTTCAGCTCAGCAGTTTTGATGTTGAGCCGGCGCTCGGATACAGCCCATTCCCTATGAAGCCGCGCCGTCATTGACGCGCGGTTTTGTCAAATTCCAACGAGATCCAACCAGGACGATCTATGCAGACTCAACTCGCCCACGCCGCACAACTTGGTGCCAGCCCGCATTCGGCCGGCGCCGAAGGCCAGCTTTTGCAATCGGCATTCCAGGCCTACCAAATCCTGCGCCGCAATGGGGCGGTGGTGTCGTTTGAGCCGAGCAAGATTGCCGTCGCCTTGATGAAGGCCTTTTTGGCCGTGCACGGCACCAGCGGTGCGGCCTCGGCCAGCGTGCGCGAGACGGTCGACGGCCTGACCGAAGCGGTGGTGCGCGCGCTGATGCGCTCGCGCCCGAGCGGCGGCACCTTCCATATCGAGGACGTGCAAGACCAGGTCGAGCTGGGCCTGATGCGCGGCGGCCATCACGAAGTGGCGCGTGCTTATGTGCTGTACCGCGAGCGTCGCCTGCAAGAGCGTCTGGCCCAGGGCAAGATCGATAAGCCGGTCGCCGAGGTGCAGCTGACCGTGATCGACGGCGGCCAGCGTGTGCCGCTGGACTTTGCCCATCTGCAAAGCCTGATCGTGTCGGCCTGCGCCGGCTTGGGCGAGGACGTCAAGCCGGACCCGGTCCTGGCCGAGACCAAGCGCAATCTGTATGACGGCGTGCCGATCGACGAGGTCTACAAGGCCGCGATTCTGGCCGCCCGCACCTTGATCGAGCGCGACCCCGGCTACAGCCAGGCGACGGCACGTTTGCTGCTGCACACGATCCGCCGCGAGGTGGTCGGCGGCGAGATCACGCAAGAGCAGATGCATGCGCGTTATGCCGAGTATTTCCCGACTTACATCAAGAAGGGCGTCAAGGCCGAGTTGCTGGACGAGCGCCTGGGTCAATACGACCTGGCCCGTTTGGGTGCGCACCTGAAGGCCGAGCGCGATTTGCAGTTCGATTACCTCGGCCTGCAGACCCTGTATGACCGCTACTTCCAGCACATCGACGACCAGCGCATCGAGATGCCGCAGGCCTTCTTCATGCGCGTGGCGATGGGCCTGGCGCTGAACGAGATCGACCGCGAAGCGCGCGCCATCGAGTTCTACGAAGTGCTGTCCTCGTTCGACTTCATGTCGTCCACGC
>JADMJQ010000296.1 GCA_018780415.1 Roseateles sp.
ACGACTCTGAAGGATTCAGCGATGTAGACGATTGACCTTGAAGGAAGTCCCTGTAAAAGGGTTAGCCATCGGCGCGTTCTCCAGAAGGCCAACTACTTCTTGGAGGAAAACCAAGCGACCAAAGCGTTGGCGTGGCCATGCCCCAACTGATGCGCCGCCTTGAGGTGGCCGACGAGCTCCATATGCTTGAGAGGCCCCGCCTCTTCGAGGACCTGCATCCAGTAAGCAATGGGCTTTCCGTACTTCTTCTCGATGGACGGGAAGTAGGAAGCTGGACCTTTGACTGGCTCTTGAGTAGACATTCCGACTCCTTTCATTTGCCTCGAATGTTGGGCTCATACTTGATGACGCACTCCACTCTACCCATGATCCAAGGGATTGAGATTTGATAGGCGCGGGCATCTATCTTCATCCAAGCTCGCGCGCTGTAACTCCGCGATGCCTGACGTAGAAGTTCAGTTGATAGCGGCAGCTGGGCACGCCAGGCCCAAAAAGAAAAGGGGGACTGTAGCGACCAGCCGTTGCGAGTCGATTCAAACGCAGGCGTTGGCATCGCGTTCACTTGCAAGTGCTTGAAGTTTAAGGACGGTTGCCCAGTTTCTCGTGGTGGCAGCCTTGCCTGCCTTGCCGAGCAGGGATTCTCCGGCCTTGCTTTCCAATATGCCTGCTGAGCACAGCAGGTAAGCAGCATTCTTGCCTACTGCAAACTTCTCGGGCGGTACTACGAGCGACTCTATGGCGGCAAGGCCGGGCAGCGCCTTGGTGTCTTGAGTGAATGCGACCAGAAAGCGAGGATGTTCGTGCGCTTCCGCGCTGATTGGATTCTCGGCGATGATGGCGGCCAGTTCACGCGCCGACTTGACGACGACGGGCACCTCAACCGCGAGCTGAGATGAAATGGCAGCGGCAATGGATGCCGAATGCTTCACTGGAGTGCCCGTTGGGGCGCAGAAAACTGCGTTGCCGCTGTTGAGCAGCGTAGCGACGCTTGTGTAGCCGAGGTCAGAGAGCAGAGCGCGCAGCTCAGCCATGGGAACACGCTTGGCTTTGCCAACGTTGACGCCGCGTAGAAGTGCTACGAATGTGGGCATTTTTGATGTCTAACGTTGATGCTAAGGGGCAGCAGCCAGCTGGCTGAGGTCCACTCAAGCGCAGGGTTAGGCGACGCTGGTTCCATGGGCGACATTCGGGCCACTAGCCTAGCGAGGCAATGGCGGGATTGAAGACGACCTCCCAGACATGCCCGTCTGGATCTTGAAAGTAGCCAGCATACCCGCCATAGAACGTCGCTTGAGCTGCCTTGATGATGCCAGCTCCAGCGGCAGTGGCTTGAGCCATGACTGCATCGACTTCTGCTTGCGAGCCCACGTTGTGGCCGATAGTGAACTCCGTGGGCGATGGTGCGTGCTTTGTAAGTCGGGTGTCTGCCGCGATGCTGCTGCGCGGCCAAAGGGCCAATTTCAGCCCAGTTTGTAGGTCGAAGAAAGCAACGGCACCATTCTCAAACTCGGTGCCGATGATCCCTTGTGTGCTCAACCCCATGCCATCTCGATAAAACGCGACAGAGCGTTCGAGATCATCTACTCCGAGCGTGAAGACTGTGATGTGTGGGTTCATGCTATTCGCCGAAGGCAGGAGTTACGACGCATAACGCTTAAGCTAACCGGCACGCGGCGGCGTGACGGCGCAGGGCAAGAATGAAATGAGGCCCGAAGGCGGCATGCCGTTGCGGGGCCGGTCGAGAAAAGGGTTAGGCTACGCCTCGCGGTACGTCTACTCGGGTAGATGACAAACCGCCTCGATGTTGTTTCCTTCTGGATCTACGACGAATGCGCCATAGTAGTTGGGGTGATAGTCTGGACGGAGCCCCGGGGGCCCGTTATCCCGGCCTCCTGCGGCAATTGCCGCTTTGTAGAACTCATCAACAAGGTTTCGGCTACTTGCGCGCCAAGCTAAATGACAGCCGGTTGTCGCTTGCGGACCGCCATAAGCTGAGGGGCCATCCACGAACCAGACGTCGGCCTTCTTGCCGTCCGGCTCCGATGCGTCTGGATATGAAAAGCCCAGCATGTTTGAACCGTACTTGCCTTCGAAGCAGATGGTGTAGCCCAGTGGCGCAAGCGCAGCGCTGTAGAACGCCTTCGCGCGTTCTATGTTTCTGACACGGAACGTCATGTGGTCGAGCATGAGAGGAATCTCCAAAGGTTGGGTTGCCTACGCGAGACCGCGAAGCTGTATAAATATACAGCACCCGCCTTCGAACGCAAGACAATCCTCTAGCTGTGAACAGACGCCGTCAGCGGCGAGGCCTAACGCTCGAGGTAAGGGGCGCCGAACCCGCGGGTGCAGCGAGGTTCTGAATGGACAGGGGCGCCGCGCCACACCTGTGGGTAGAGCGTCCTCTTGACCACGCGGCTAGGCATTTGCGGCGAGGCGCTTGCTGAGAACTACGCTGCGATACACCTTGCCAGGCCACTGAACCCATCCGACATGTTCGTAGCCGAGACGCGCATAGAGTTCGATGAGATGCGTGGCTTGTTCGGCTGTATCCATTGCCAGCTCGGCGAAACCAGCTTCTTTGGCCCATTGCTCGGCGCGCTGAAGGAGCAAGCGCCCAATGCCGGAGCCTTGATGTTCTGGGTCGACTGCAAATTGGTGGGCTGCCGCGACACCGGGGCGAGTGAAGTACTCGCACTCATTCTCGGCGTAGGTAGGTTGGGCAACGATTGTTCCGACAAGCTTGGAGCCGGCCTCGACGACGAAGCAGTTGCCGCCGCGAATGCGCTTGGCAGTGACTTCGGGTGTTTGATCTACTGCGGTGTAGTTCAACCCCATATTGCCAAGACGAGCATATGCTCGATGGAGCAATGACGTGAGTTCGAGTCGGACTCTTGAAATTGACGGATGTACGGCATGGCGGAATTATGCGTGGAATGCCCAAAGTTCGAGCTGAAGGGCCGAAGCCAACTGGCCGCGCAGAGCTGAAAATATACAGGCAGCATAGCGCGGCCAGCTGGTGGATATCCGCTCGAGCAACTGGTTATGCGTCAGGTGGTCTACCGAGCTTGGCCTGCTTTGACTGTGATGCTTCGGCGATGAGTTCCTCCAACACCTTCAAGTCGACGTCAGCGAGCGTGGCGACATAAAGACACCCTTTGCCAAGCTTATGTTTGCCAAGTTTGGATAGGAGGACGGGATCAACCTTCTCGACCGTGACACCATATATGGAAATGTCGCCCTTCCTTGAGGAAAAGCCAACGGCACAGATCTCTCCAACTTTGCCCCCGGCCAATGGGTACTTGTAGGTCCCGAACCCGACGATGGCCGTGCCCCACATGACTGCAGGCTGTTTTGATGCGTTGGACATGAGCTTGACCAAGGCCTCACAGTCATCGCGCCGTGCCTGGTCTGCGATGGCCAAAATGTAGCTCTCTACGCTAGACGAGGTGGGCTTGGTCTTCGCTTCAGCCATGGGATGCATCTACCTTCCGAATCTGAAGCCTAACGTTTGACATGATGGGTTAGGCGGCAGATTCATGCTGAGATCGTTTGCCTTGCTCATTGACCGGCAGGCGGCTGCCAAAGTTCTACCTTGTTCCCTTCTGGATCGATGACCCAGGCAAACTTTCCGTACTCGGATTCGTCGATCTTCTCAAGAACGTTGCAGCCTTCTTCGCGCAAGACTTTAACCAGGGCGTGAAGATCTTCGACCCGGTAATTGACCATGAAAGTTGCAGTGCTGGGTGCAAATTGATCACCTTGTGCCGAACCAATGGACCAGATCGTTGTTCCAGAGAGCGGCGTGCCTTCACCATCGGTCCAGGTAAAAGCCGTACCACCCCATTCTTGGACATCGATTCCGAGGTGCCGTTTGTACCAAGCCTGTAGCGCCGGAGCATCCTTGGCTTTGAAGAAGATGCCGCCAATGCCAGTGACTCGCTTCATAGAACCTCCGAGTTGGTGGTGAGGGAGAGAGTATTTTCTACCGCCTAACATTGAAGCTAAATGGCCCGCTACGGCAGGACGCCGAAGGGCCAGAATGAAATGAGGGCCTGAAGTGACCAGCCGTTGCGAGTCAGCTCGAGCGCAGGGATAGCCATCATTATCGAGAAACATTCAGTGTCATGGTCTAAGCACCAGGGCTACTCCAGAAGAATTGTCTTGCTTAAGCCAAAGGACACTCTCTAGGTCAAACCCAGACACGACCAGCGTGTATTCGTTTTTCCAGAAAAGAGACAAGCCGTCGGGCCTTCCATTCAATCCGAATAGGCCGCTGTAAGTTTCACCACTTGAAACATCAGTAATAGAAACTCCCGACTGCCAGTTTGTCGTTCCTCCACATTCCCGATAGCCAAGCTTGGCCAATTTCTTTCCGTTGGGCGATTTGACTTCCACCACGGATGTGTTGGTACAAATGCCTGGCTTTACGGCAAAGAGATACACAGCACCAGTGAACAACGCTGAGATGGCAAGCCCAGCGAAGAACAAAAATGCGCCCGCGTTCCAAATCCAAGAACGCCAAGTCTGAAGTTGAGGCACGCGAAGGTCTTTCTTCTGATGGCTAACGTTGAAGCTGAGGGGCCGGAGCCAACTGGCCGCGCGGAGCTGAAAATATACAGGCAGCGTAGCGCGGCCAGCTGGCGGAGGCCCACTCGAGCGATTGGCTAGCCATCAGTTTTCGCACGGCAGCGGAATTGCCGTGGACTTCTTCAGTACAGAACGAAGAGCGGCGGAATCATTGCCATCGCCTTCACTAGCGTAGACCACGTAATCATCAATTTCGACTGTCGCCGTTCCCGCTACGCCGCAGGTTCCAGGAATGAATTGAAGTGGAATACTCAGTTGTTTGGCCGCTCGGGCTGTCTGCGAAAAGCAAAACCACGCAAGTCTTTGGTCACCAGACCAACGAGGAAGCAGCGGGCTCGACTTGGCGGATGGAAAGAAGCAGATTTGGTCGCCTATGACGCTTTGGCTTTCCGCGTCGGTCCGGTACTCGAAGCGCCCATCAAGCGTCAATGACTTGGTCTCTGCCGTAGTGTTTCCACAGTGGGCAAGAGCAGCCAAGAGTGCAGCGAACGAGGCGATTCTCATGATGGCTACTGTTGAAGGTGAGGGGCTGGAGCCAGCTGGCCGCGCGGAGCTGAAACACTCAGCCAGCACAGCGCGGCCAGCTGGCGGAGGGCCACTCGAGCGACCTGTTAGACCCCATCCGTAGATAGCTAAGTGTGGCTCCCACGCTATGGCTAACAAAACTACTTTCTTACCGCTGCGGTGACAACCGGTTTCAGCAGCCACCAAACCCCAAAGGTCAGAACTAGGGCCATACCAATTTGACCCAGAGCGGCAAGTGGGCCCTGCCAGGAAGGCGGCGTCATGGCGTTGAGCCAATTCCCGAATTCACACAGCAACTGACCTTTCCCTGACGTGCACTGCTTGGGGGAGACCGCTTTCAATTGAAATGTCTGCGGAACTTGGCTCACCAGTACGATTGCGAAGAGGCCAAGCATGAGCGCGGCGCTGATTCGCAACGTCGGCCTAACTGCGTAGTCCTGCTCTCGGAACTGTGGGCGGTCGTAAGGCATGCTTGGGGTCTAACGTTGAAGCTGTGGAGCCGCAGCCAGTTGGCCGCGCGGAGCTGAAAACATACAGGCAGCGCAGCGCGGCCAGCTGGCGGAGGTCCAATCGAGCGCAGGGTTAGGCGTCACTCTGACCGGCACCGAATCGTCGCCTTCACTGTAAGAGGTACACCGTTTCGCAGCGATGCGACGCCTATGACTGATCTGGCATGAACTCCCACTGACCCAAACACCTCAGCCAGAAGATCGGACGCGCCATCAAGAACCCTGGCGTGATCTTCGAACTCTGGCGTGGTGTTCAACGAGCCATGCAACTCCAATACTTGGACGACGTTGTTCAGACTTCCCAGTGCGGTCCGGATTGCCGCCAGCAGATCCAGGCAGGCAGAACGGGCAAGTAGGTAGCCCTCGTCAGCTGAATACTCTTGACCGAAGCGACCTTTCGGCTTTACACCGTTCACGGAGAGCGGGGCCTTCCCTGACAAGAAGAGGAGGTCTCCCGACCGAACAGTTGCGGCATAGTTGCCGGCTGGGTCGGTGCCGGTTGAGAGCTCGATACCAAGTTCGAGTAGTTGCTGTTCTGCGGTCATATTGGATGCGGTGTTTTCTGTGACGCCTAACGTCCGAGCTGAGCCGAGAGCGGCGGCTGGGCACGGAAGGCCCAGAATGAAATGAAGGCCTGATGTGACCGGCCGTTGCGAGTCGGCGCGAGCGAATACGAAGGGACTTCCCACCTTTCGGCAAACGGCGTCAATGCGCCATG
>JADMJQ010000162.1:0-13436 GCA_018780415.1 Roseateles sp.
CCAGCACATCCTGATGGTGCTGCGCAATGTGCGGCGCTTCTTCATCCCCGAGCATGCGCATGAGTACAGCTTTTGCTCGCAACTGGCGGCGCAATGGGCCAAGCCGGAGCTGCTCTATATCGCCGCGCTGTTCCATGATGTGGCCAAGGGCCGTGGCGGCGACCATTCGGATCTCGGCGCGATCGAGGCGCGGCGCTTTTGCCGCGACCATGGCCTGGACAAGGTCGACACCGACCTGGTCGTGTTCCTGGTTCAGCAACACCTGACCCTCTCGCGGGTGGCGCAAAAAGAAGACCTGTCCGACCCCGACGTCATCCAGCGCTTCACCCACAAGATGATCGATGCGCGCCACTTGACCGGCCTGTATTTGCTGACCGTGGCCGATATTCGCGGCACCAGCCCCAAGGTCTGGAATGCCTGGAAGGGCAAGCTGCTGGAGGACTTGTACCGCGTCAGCCTGCGCGCCCTGGGCGGCGCCAAACCCAATCTGGCGGCCGACATCGAGGCCCGCAAACAAGAAGCCCGGCAAGTGTTGGCCCTGCATTCGATGTTGCCGGGCACCGAGGTGCCGCTCTGGCAAACGCTGGAGATCAGCTACTTTGCGCGCCATGAGGCGGGTGACCTGGCCTGGCATGCGCGCTCGCTGTGGCGCCATGTGCAAAGCCCGGTGCCGGTGGTGCAAGCGCGGCCCTCGCCGGTCGGTGAAGGCCTGCAGGTCTTGGTCTATTCGCCCGACGCACAGGACTTGTTCGCCCGCATATGCGGTTACTTTGACGGCGCCGGCTTCAACATCCTGGACGCCAAGGTCCACACCACGCGCAGTGGCTATGCGCTCGACACCTTCCAGGTACAAAGCCCCGACCAGGACCTGCATCACCGCGATCTGGTGTCCCTGGTCGAGACCAAGCTGACGCAGGCCTTGTTGACGGCTGGACCCTTGCCGGAACCCCGGCGTGGGCGCCTGTCGCGGCGGGTCAAGTCCTTCCCTTACACACCGCGCATCGCCCTGCGCCCGGACGAGCGCGCGCAAGCCTGGCTGCTGAGCATCAGCACCAGCGACCGCGCCGGTCTGCTTTACGCCATTGCGCGAGTGCTGGCGCGCCACGGCATCAATTTGCAGCTGGCCAAGATTTCAACCCTGGGCGAGCGGGTCGAGGACACGTTCTTGCTCGACGGCCCGGCCTTGCAGCACAACAAGGCCCAACTTCAAATCGAGAGCGAGCTGCTCGACGCAGTGGCGCTGCAAAAATGAATTCAGAAACCGCGCCCAAACATGGTCCGGCCTCGCCGCTGATCGCCGCCGACGAAGCGGTGGCTGCGCTGAGCGCCTTCGATGCCATCATCGACGTGCGCTCACCGGCCGAGTATGCCGAGGACCATCTGCCCGGCGCGCTCAACTGGCCGGTGCTGGATAACGAAGAACGTCACCGGGTCGGCCTGCTCTACAAGACATCGCCGTTTGAGGCCCGCAAGATTGGCGCGACCCTGGTGGCGCGCAATATCGCCCGCCATCTTGAGGCGCATGCCGAACCGCTGAATCGCAATTGGCGGCCGCTGGTCTATTGCTGGCGGGGCGGCCAGCGCTCGGGTGCAATGACCTGGTTTCTCGGTCAGATCGGCTTCAAATCGCGCCAGTTGCAGGGCGGCTACAAGGCCTACCGCGCGCTGGTGCGCGAGGTCTTGTTGACGCAACCGGCCGGGTTCGAGTTTCATGTGCTGTGCGGCCGCACCGGCAGCGGCAAGACCCGTTTGCTGCAAACGCTGGCGGACTTGGGCGCCCAGGTGCTGGACCTGGAAGGCCTGGCCGCCCATCGCGGCTCCATCTTGGGCGCCTTGCCGGACCGCCCGCAGCCCAGCCAAAAGGGCTTTGACACCCTGCTCTGGCAACAGCTCTGCGGCCTGGATCCAAGCCGGCCGGTTTTTGTCGAGAGCGAAAGCCGCAAGATCGGCCAGGTGCGCATGCCCGAGTCGATGTATGAGGCGATGCGGGCCAGCGAACATATCTATTGGCTGGAGATGCCGGATCAGGCACGGGTTGAACTGCTGCTGCAGGACTATGCGCATTTCTTTGAAACGCCCGAGCTGTTTTGCGCCAAGTTGGATGCCTTGATCAGCATGCGCGGGCGCGAACGGGTCCAGCAGTGGCAAAAGCAAGCGATGACCGGCGCATGGGGCGAGGTGTTTGCCGGCCTGATGCGCGAGCATTACGACCCGGGCTACGAGCGCTCGCTGGCCGGCCACTACCCTCAGCTTGAGCTCGCCCGACGGATCCAGCTGGCCGACGGTCAGGCGCACAGCCTGGACACCATGGCGCGCACTTTGATGTCCATCAAGAGCTGACGCAAGCCGGCATGGCAATATCCAACCTTCACAGCGATTCCCGATGCAATTTTTAGAAACCGACAAAGCCCTGCGGCAGTCACGTCAATTCGGCGTCAAGCCGGTGCCCGTGCTGCGCCCGCTGGGCTGGCTGGCCAGAGGCTGGCAGGACTTGCTGCGCTGCCCAGGCCCTTCGCTTGCCCACGGCGTGGTGCTGGCCGCGCTGGGCGCCTTGATTTTTGTGTTGGCGCGTGAGCATTTCTGGCTGCTCGCCGGCGCCTTCAGCGGCTTCTTGTTGGTGGCCCCCATTCTGGCCACCGGCCTGTACGTGATCAGCCGAGACCTCGAACATGGCCGCAGCCCCGGTTTCGCGTCGATTCTGAAAGCCTGGCGGCCACGCGATGGCCGCATGGTGGTGTTCGGCGTGCTCTTGGCCTTTGCGGGCACCGGCTGGGTCTTGACCTCGGCCTCGTTGATCACCGGCTTTGCCGCTGCGCCCATTCGGGAGCCGGCCGACTTCTTGCGCCATGTGGTGCTGAACGAAGAATCGCATCTGTTTGAGGCCTGGCTGGCCCTCGGTGCGGTGCTCGCTGCGCCGTTGTTCGCCTCCACCGTCATCGCCGTGCCGCTGCTGCTGGACCGCGACGATGTCGGCGTGCTGGGCGCCGTGTTCACCAGCTGGCGTGTGGTGTTGGCCTACCCGGCGGCGGTGGCCTTGTGGGCCGCCCTGATCATGCTGCTGACCCTGGTCGGCATGGCCAGCCTGATGCTGGGCTTTGTGGTGATTCTGCCGTGGCTGGGTCATGCCAGCTGGCACGCCTACCGCGACCTGGTTTCCAGCAACGACTGATAGACAAAAGCGCAGGCAGTAAACAACCATGTTCGGATACAGCGAGCAAGAAATCGCCCAATTCGGCCTCAGCTGGGGCGTCGGCGCCTTCATGGTCTATATGGTGTTCATCATCTTGCAGCTGGCGCGCGAGTCCAAGGCCGGACGTTTTGGCACTTTTGTGCTGCTCTTGGGCCTGGGCTTCGGCATGGTCGGCTATTTGGCCAAGGGCGCGATCAAATGGTTCATGAGCGGCGTTGGATGAGGATTTTCGAATGAGTCTGCGCGACACCATCACCCGCAGCTTCAAGCATTCAGCGCTGGAAGACGTGCAGGCCATCGTCACCGGCACCTTGTTTGTGGCCCTGGGTGTGGCGCTGTTCAAGCAGGTCGGCATGCTGACCGGCGGCACGGTCGGCATCGCCTTCTTGCTGCACTACGCCAGCGGCCTGCCATTTGGTGCCCTGTTCTTCGCCATCAATCTTCCTTTTTACTGGCTGGCCTACCGGCGCATGGGCTTGCCCTTCACGCTCAAGACGGTATCGGCGGTCAGCTTGATGGCGGTGTTGGCCGAGTTGCTGCCGCGCTGGCTGCAGTTCGCCGAGCTCAACCGCTGGTTCGCGGCAATTGCCGGCGGTCTGCTGATCGGCGCCGGCATGTTGATTCTGTTCCGTCACCGGGCTTCGCTGGGTGGCCTCAATGTGGTGGTGCTGTATTTGCAGGACAAATACGGCTGGCGTGCGGGCTATGTACAGGCAGGCCTGGACCTCATCATCCTGCTTTGCGGGCTGGCCTTTGTGCCGGCCGATCGAATCGGCTTGTCCATCGTCGGCATGCTGGCCATCAACGCAGCGCTCGCCATCAATCACCGGCCCGGCCGCTATATGGCGGTTTGACGCCAGCGCCCGGCGAACAACTACAGCAGCGCGCTATACCAACGCAGCTCGAGCAAACGGCGCGCCAGTTGATGGCTGCGGCTTTGCGGGTCGGCCAGCTCATGCAAGATATCAAAGTGATTGCAGCCGGGGATTTCCTCGCAGATCGGCACCACGCGGCGGCCCCAGGCCTGGCGGATCAAACGGTTCTGGCGCTTGAACTCGTCGCTCTCTTGCGCGCCCACGATGGCGTAAACCGGTGCCTCGGGCGCCGGGAACTGGGCCGGGCTGAGGCGGCGTACGGTGTCGGCGTCCAGCTTCAAATCGACTTGCAAAAACGGCGCTTGCCGAAGCGGGCTCAGGTCATAGATGCCGGAGATGGCCAGCACGCCCTTGATCAGGTGATGCGGCAGATCCGGCGCCACCGCCTTCCAGTCGCAGCAGTTCAGCATGCATGCCAAGTGCCCGCCGGCCGAATGGCCGACCAGGATCACCCGCATGGGGTCACCCCCATGCTCGGCCGCATGGCGCCAGACCCAGGCCAAGGCCTGCACCAATTGCAGCGGAATGCGTTCCATGCCGACAGTCGGGCACAGTGAATAGTTGGGAATCACCACCATCGCGCCCTCGTCCACGAAGGAGCTGGCCAAAAAGGAGCAATCCGACTTGTCCAGCGCGCGCCAATAGCCGCCGTGCAGAAACACCATCACCGGCGCATTCGGCACATGGGTGGTGAACACATCCAGCCGCTCGGTCTGCGCCTCGCCGTAGGCAAGATCTAGCAGACAAGGCGACTGCTCACGCACCAGCTTTGATGCCCGTCCCCAACGATCCAGAATATCGGCACTGTCGGCCACGCGGGCCCGGTTGTTGTACTGCTGATCGAACCAGGCGGGACTTTGACGGGACATGCTCGGCTTCTCCTTGCTTCAAACCTAAGCCGCAAGTGTCGACGCTAAAACTGCTTTGCCAATCGGCAAAAACTTTCGGGCAAGAAAAAACCTCGCGAAGTCGACAGACTTGGCGAGGTTGATCTGGTGGGCGGTGCAGGTTTCGAACCTGCGACCCCCACAGTGTGAATGTGGTGCTCTACCCCTGAGCTAACCGCCCTGAATTTCTGAATCAAACCACCAGTTCGTTCGTCGCGTCGCTACTGCTGTGTTGCTGCCATCGCCGCTGATCGAAGCATCTGGTGGGCGGTGCAGGTTTCGAACCTGCGACCCCCACAGTGTGAATGTGGTGCTCTACCCCTGAGCTAACCGCCCTGATTTACATCATTCTTCGCTAACTGCGAAGCCCACAATTATGCCATGAAGTTTTATTGCTTCTCAAGCCGCCTGCCAAATTCTTTTTCCGCCGCTGGCCTTGTCGAGTTCGGTCAAGACCTTTTCATGCGCTTGCAGCTCGGCCTCGCTGGCCCGTAGAACGGGCAAATCAAAGCCGCTCAGGTCGATCGCAGCCAGCTTGAATTCGGCCGATTGAGAGTCGCCGCCCGAGTCGTCCATCACCAGCGAATCCTGGCCCCGGGTCAGGCGGATATACACCTCGGCCAACAGCTCCGCGTCGAGCAAGGCGCCGTGCAGCTAGCGGTTGGAGTTGTCAACTTCCAACCTGCGGCACAGCGCGTCGAGTGAGTTGGCCTTGCCGGGGAACAGCTCGCGCGCCATCAGCAAGGTGTCGCGCACGCCGCCAACCAGGTCGGTGATCGGCGGGCGGCGCAGGCGCTTCAGCTCGGCATTGACGAAACCGATGTCGAACGGCGCGTTGTGAATCACCAGCTCCGCACCGGCCAAAAACTCCAGCAGCTGATCGGCAATTTGCGCGAACAGTGGCTTGTCGGCCAAGAACGCCTCGGTCAGGCCATGCACCCGCAGCGCATCCTCGTGGCTGGCGCGTTGCGGATTGATGTAAAGGTGCAGATTGTTGCCGGTCAGCTGCCGGTTGAGCATCTCGACACAGCCGATTTCGATGATGCGGTCACCGCCCTCGGCGGCCAGGCCGGTGGTTTCGGTGTCGAAGAAGATTTGACGCATGAAAACTTGAAATTTAGACGGGAAGGGTCAGGCTTTGCGGCGGCTGGACAGGACCCAGATCAACACGCCGGCCGCCACCATGGGCACGCACAGCCATTGGCCTTGGCTCAGATTGAGTGCACGCAGGCCCAGGTAGTCATCGGGCTCACGGAAATACTCGGCCATGAATCTGAACAGCCCGTAGCCGATCAAGAACATGCCCGAGACTTGGCCGGTCTGGCGCGGTTTGCGCGCATACAACCACAGCAGAGCGAACAGCAGCAGGCCCTCGCCGAAGAATTGGTAGAGCTGCGAAGGATGGCGCGGCAGCGCTGAGCCCGACTGCGGGAACACGATGGCCCAAGGCAGGCTGGCGTCGGCCGCGCGGCCCCATAACTCGCCGTTGATGAAGTTGCCCAGCCGGCCCATCGCCAGCCCGGTTGGCACGCAAGGCGCGATCAGATCGGTGACCTCAAAGAACTTGCGTCCGCGCAATTTGGCAAACAGCGCCATCGCGGCGATCACGCCGAGCAGGCCACCGTGAAACGCCATGCCGCCCTTCCAGACCGCCAACACCTCGCCCAGATTGTGCAGGTAGTAATCGGGCTTGTAGAACAGCACAAAGCCCAGCCGCCCACCCAGCACCACGCCCAGCACGCCGAAGAACAAGAGGTCATCGACATCGCGGCGACTCCAGCCAGCCTGCGCAAACTGCGGCTGGGCGACCCGGCGGTTGGCCAGAAACAGAAACAGCCCAAAGGCGGCCAGATAGGTCAGGCCGTACCAATGCACGGCCAAGGGGCCGAGCTTGATGGCGATCGGGTCAAACTGGGGGTGCACCCACATTGTGCTTTCCTTGATGAATACAGCTTGAGAAATCAGCCGCGCATCATAGTTCGCCGCCAGCGAAGGCCGCCTCGGCAGCGGTCAGCCTAGTTCGGCCAAACTCTTGCGCGCGTCCTTGGCGTAGTTGGGCCGGATGCGCTTGTCGGCCGCCGCACGTGCGAACGCCGCCTTGGCGCCGGCCTTGTCACCGAGGCCCAGCAAGGCCTCACCCAGCCGGTGGTCCAGCGGCAATTGCTGAGCGCCGCCCAAGGTCTTGGCGCGCTCCAACTGGCGCACCGCCTCCTCGTACTGCTGCTGGTCCATGGCCAGGCGCGCCAGGCAATAGGCGGCCATGGCCTTGCCGGGCTGATCGCGCTGCAACTGCTGATACAGGGCCTTGGCCTTGTCGAACTGCTGCTCCTTCATCCAATGCCGGCCCAGTTGGGAATAGGCTTCGCGCACATCGGCCTGCAAGGCCCCATCGGCCCCGGTGCGCACCGCCATCAACTCGCGCTCGGCTTCAGGCCACTTCTCGGCGGAGGCCGCAATCAAGGACCGCAGCAAGCGCGCTTGCTCGGGCTGGCTGGCACGAATTTCGGCCTCCAAGGCCTTGGCCTTGGCCGTGCTGCCGCCCAGCATCTGCGGCGTGAACAAATACAGCTGAACCAGCTTGCTGCGCGCGGCATAGAGCGTCGGATCCAACTCCAAGGCCTTGTGCAAGGCCTCCTTGAGCCGGCCCACCATGGCGACGGCTTTCAAGGGGCTGATCATCTGCACCTGATGGCCCATCACCTCGGCCGTCGCGTAATGGCAGACGGCCTCCTGCGGCTCGCGCTCTCGGCAGGTTTGCGCGAACCTGGCCGCCGCGTCCAAGCGTTGCGTGTCATAGGCGTCGCTATGAGCCATCGCGGCCGCGGCCAAGGCTTGGGCGTCGTCGGGCTTGCTTTTCAGGCGGGCTTTTGCCGCCTGATCCAGTTCCTCATAGCGCCCGGCATCCAGCAGGGTTTGAAACTGCGCGTCCTTGAACAAGGCCGCCCGCGCAGCGGAACCGGCGCCAAGCAAGAGCGTCAGGCCGGCGGCGACCAGGAGGGAGCGGGACGTAAATTTGATGGGCATAGGCAAAGTTTGGCGCTTGTTTACCGGCGTATTGTGCGCAATGCTGAGGCGCAACACCGAGTTCTGCGACAGGCTGCGCAAATCAGCGCCTCAAACGACGGCAGCCGCCGTGGCAAGGCTCAGCGTACCAACAGCCGCTCAACATGCTCGACAAAACGCAGCACCGTCGGCGCGGCATCTGCGCGCCAGATCAGGCTGGTTTCGCACACCGGCGCCGCCTCAGCCAGCGGTTTGTAGACCACGCCGGCACGCTGAAAAGCCATCACGCTGGCCGGCACCCAGGCCAGGCCGATGCCGGCCGAGACCAGGTTGACGATGGTCTGCATCTGAATCGCCTCTTGCACAATATTGGGCTCGCGGCCATGTTGGCGATAAAACACCAGCAGCGCATCGAACAAGGACGGCGCGATCTCGCGCGGGAAGATCACCAGCGGCTGGCCCAGCACGGCGGCCGCGTCCACCTTGGCGCTTCCCGCCAACACATCGTCGGCGCTCAGCGCCAGCAACATCGCCTCGCTGGAGATCTTCAGGCGCTCGAAGCCGGCCGGATGGGCGCCAGGCGTGTGGATGATGAAGCCGGCGTCCAATTCACCCTGCGCAAACTCACGCAGTTGCACGTCCAGCGTCGCCTCGCGCAGGCTCAGCTCAATGTCGGCAAAGTCCTCGCGGAACAGCCGCAACCAGCGCGGCAGCTCGCCATAGCCGACCGTCGACACAAAACCCAGCCGCAGCCGGCCGCGCCCACCGCGCGCCGCCGCCTGCACCGTCGCCGCCAGCGCATCGGCCTGCTTCAACAAAGCCAGCGCCAGCGGCAACAAAGCCTGGCCGGCCGGGCTCAGCGCGACCGAGCGGCTGGTGCGCTCGAACAGCGCCGCACCCAGGCTGGCCTCCAGCTTCTGGATCGCCTGGGTCAAGGGCGGCTGGGTCATGTGCAGGCGCTCGGCCGCGCGGCCGAAGTGCAGTTCCTCGGCCACGGCAAGAAATTGGCGCAGCGTTCGCAATTCGATCATTGATATGTAAAACGTATTGATCTGAAGCAAATAATATATTTGATCAACTGGTACCGGCAACCGATACTGCCTCCACACTCGCAAATCAGCCACCGGAGACACTCATGTCCGCAGCCAACCGCCGCTCCAAGAACATCACCGAAGGCGTCGCCCGCGCGCCGAATCGCTCCATGTACTACGGCATGGGCTACCAGGAGAGCGACTTCGGCAAGCCGATGATTGGCGTCGCCAACGGCCACTCGACCATCACGCCCTGCAACTCCGGCCTGCAAAAGCTCGCCGACGCGGCCGTCATTGGCCTCAAAGAAGCCGGCGCTAACCCGCAGGTGTTCGGCACGCCGACGATCTCGGACGGCATGGCCATGGGCACCGAGGGCATGAAGTACAGCCTGGTCTCGCGCGAGGTGATCTCCGACTGCGTGGAAACCTGCGTCGGCGGCCAGTGGATGGACGGCGTGATGGTGATTGGCGGCTGCGACAAGAACATGCCCGGCGGCATGATTGGCATGCTGCGCGCCAATGTGCCGGCGCTGTACGTCTACGGTGGCACGATTCTGCCGGGCAAATACAAGGGCCAAGACCTCAATATCGTCAGCGTGTTCGAAGCGGTCGGCCAGTTCTCGGCCGGCAAAATGAGCGAGGAAGACTTCGTTCAGATCGAGAAGCGCGCCATCCCCGGCAGCGGCTCCTGCGGCGGCATGTACACGGCCAACACGATGAGCTCGTCGTTTGAGGCGCTGGGCATGAGCCTGCCCTACTCGTCAACAATGGCTAACGTCGAAGATGAGGTGACCGAGAGCGTCAAGCAGGCGGCGAACGTGCTGGTCGAGGCGGTCAAGGCCGATCTGAAGCCACGTGACATCGTCACCAAGCAGGCCATCGAGAACGCCGTCGCCGTCATCATGGCGACCGGCGGCTCGACCAATGCGGTGCTGCACTTTCTGGCGATCGCGCATGCAGCCGAAGTCGAGTGGAGCATCGACGACTTCGAGCGCATGCGCCGCAAGACCCCGGTGCTTTGCGATCTGAAGCCCAGCGGCCAGTTCCTCGCCATCGACCTCCACCACGCCGGCGGCATCCCGGCTGTGATGAAGGAGTTACTGAAGCACGGCCTGCTGCATGGCGACGCGATGACCATCACCGGTAAAACGGTGGCCGAAAACCTCGCCAACGTGCCGGACTTGCGCGCCGACCAAAAAGTCATCCGCCCGGTCACCAATCCGATCTACGCCGAAGGGCACCTGGCGATCCTGAAGGGCAATCTGTCGCCCGAGGGCTGCGTCGCCAAGATCACCGGCCTCAAAAACCCGGTGATGAGCGGGCCGGCGCGGGTGTTCGAGGACGAGCAGTCGGCGCTGGCCGCCATCATGGCCGAGAAGATCGTCGCCGGTGATGTGATGGTCTTGCGCTACCTCGGCCCCAAGGGCGGCCCCGGCATGCCGGAAATGCTCGCACCCACCGGCGCCTTGATAGGACAGGGCCTGGGCGAAAGCGTCGGCCTGATCACCGACGGGCGCTTCTCCGGCGGCACCTGGGGCATGGTGGTCGGCCATGTCGCGCCCGAGGCCTATGCGGGCGGCGTGATCGCCCTGGTGGAAGAGGGCGACCGCATCACCATCGACGCGCACCAGCTGCTGCTGGAATTGCATGTCAGCGACGAGGAACTGGCTCGCCGCCGCGCCAATTGGACGGCGCCGGCGCCGCGTTACAAGCGCGGCGTGATGGCCAAGTTTGCCAATAACGCGTCCAGCGCCAGCTCGGGCGCGGTGCTGGACCTGTTCTGAGTCTGTCAGGCCTTTAGCAGCGGCTCGATCAAGCGCTGGCGCACCAGCGGATGCCAGAGCCTGGCATCCTGTCGCAAGGCTTGCGGCGGCTGGTCCGGGTTGTTCAGAATCAGCCAGCGGCGCTCGGCCAAATGCGCCTGCCTGACCTGCCAGCCCACCGCCTTGTCGTGCAGCGCCTCAAAACTGCCGTCCGCCTGCACGACGGTCCAGGCGTGGCGCAGCAGTTCGGCCAGCTCGGGCCGCGCATGGTTGACCATAAAGGCATAGGTCGAGGGATAGGCTAGCAGCCAGGACTTCAGCACCGCCAGCTTGGGCAAGGCCTCGGCGATGCCGTAGGCCTCGTCGGCGGCCAGCGGGAAGATATCGAAACGCCCGCGCTCTAACATCGCATCAAAAACACTCAAGCGTTGAATGCGTTGCACCTTCAAACCGTTTTGCTCCAACACGGTGGCGTCGGGCCAATGCGCAACCTGACCGACGCTCAAGGCCCGGACCTGGCTCAAATCCTTGATGCTCTCGAACTCGGCCCGCCGGCTGGCCAGACACACCGGCAGGCGCAGGCCATTCAAGCCGCGGCGCAGACAGCCGCGCACCGGGATGCCGTCGGCCTCGCGCGCCAGCGAATTCATGCTGGCCACCACGTCCAGGCCGCCCGCCCGTAACTCCAACATCGTGCGGCTCTGCGTGATGCTGTCGCGGGCGGGCAGCGGCTCAAATCGATAGGGGCCATGGCTGACTATGGTCTTGTCCAGCATCAGCCTCAGCACCACCAGGGCCAAGGACTCGACCTCACCTTGCAGGGGCTGCATATCATGTTTGACCGACAAGACCTTGCTGCCGCCGGCAGCCCATGCGGGCGATCCCAATAAGGAGCCGGCGCTGACAGCAAGCAGAGCGCGTCGGCTGAACAAATAAGGAGGGCTGGCGCTTTGCATGCGCCCAGTCTAGACGACCGGGCTAGGAGCTTTGGGCCAGGGTCCGGCTCGTCGCGCGCGCAAAACTGCGCAAGAATGCCAGCCATTCAAGCAGCAGCCCTCAAAACCATGTCCGAGATTGCCGTCAACCTGGTGCAGCGCCTGCACGCCCTCTTCGACGCCTGTTGGGAACGCGAGCTGGCCGAGAACCCGCTGGCCGCCAGCTATATCGGCGACCCCCGCTTCAACGCGCTCTGGCCCGATCTGCGCCCCACCGCACAGGCCCGCGCCGAGCAGGCCAACCGGGCTGCACTGGCCGAGCTGGAGGCGCTGATGCAGATCGGCCTGCCCGAGGAGCAAGCGCTGAACGCCCAGCTGTTCAGGCATGAGCTGCTGGCCCGCTTGAGCGTGGCGCCGTTCCAGCCTTTGGCTTGGGCGATCTCCGCCCGCGAGGGGCCACAGGCGCTCAACGAGGTGGCCGAGCTGATGCCGCTGGAGACGGCGGCCGACTTCGAAATCTGGCTGCAGCGCCTGCGTGGCCTGCCCGACTATTTGGCCCAGTACGCCGAGCTGCTGGGCGAGGCGGTCAAAAGCGGCCGCAGCCAGCCGCGCGTATTGATGGAGCGCGTGATGCCGCAGCTGGATGCGCAAGTGGTGATTGAGCCCGAGCAAAGCCCGTTCTACAGCGCTTTCCGGCAGCTGCCGGCGCGCATTGACGGCGGCAAGGCGGCGGCGCTGCAGGCCGCGGCCAAGGCCATCATCCGCGACCAGATCGTGCCCGCTTACCATCGCTTCCGCCACTTCTTTGCCGAGGTCTATCTGCCCGCCTGCCGTGAGACGGTGGGTATCTGGGACAGCCCGGACGGCGCCGCCTATTACGCCAACCGCATCGCCTTTCACACCACCACCACGCTTGACGCCGAGCGGATCCACCAGATCGGCCTGGCCGAGGTGGCGCGCATCCATGCCGAAATGCAGGCGGTGATGGATCAGCTCAAGTTCACAGGCAGCAAGGCGGAGTTCTTCGAACATCTGCGCACCGACCCCAAGTTCTATTGCAAGAGCGAGGCCGAGCTGTTCGCCGCCTATGTGCTGGCGGCCAAGAAGATCGAGCCCGAGCTGCCCAAGCTGTTCGGCAAGCTGCCGCGCACGCCCTACGGTGTGCGGGCCATACCGATGACCAGCGCGCCCAATACCACCGCCGCCTATTACAGCGGCCCGTCCGACGACGGCAAACGCGCCGGCTACTACTACGTCAACCTGTACCGCCCCGAGATGCGGCCGATCTACGAGATCGAGGTCTTGACGGCGCACGAGGCCGTGCCCGGCCACCATCTGCAGATTGCCTTGGCGCAAGAGCAGCAAGACCTGCCGAAATTCCGCCGCTTCGCCGGCTACAACGCCTACCTCGAAGGCTGGGCCCTGTATGCCGAAAAGCTCGGCTTCGAGCTGGGCCTCTACCAAGACCCCTACTCGCATTTTGGTCAACTGACCTACGACATGTGGCGGGCGGTGCGCCTGGTGGTGGACACCGGCCTGCACGCCAAGCGCTGGACGCGCCAGCAGGCGATTGACTACTTCCGCGCCAACGCCGCCAAGACCGAGGTCGATATCGTCAATGAAGTAGACCGTTACATCGGCTGGCCGGGCCAAGCCCTGTCCTACAAGATAGGTCAGATCCGTGTGCTGGCGATGCGCGCACGCGCCGAGGCGCGGCTGGGCGCCAACTTTGATGTGCGGGCCTATCACGAT